>CANNAV010000027.1 GCA_947502585.1 uncultured Pseudovibrio sp. | reverse complement strand
ACAAAAACATCATCCAGATCTGATCAGCCCGCCAAACCTGAAATCAGAATTTACAGCAGACTTGGGACTTGACCGAAGCATGATATAAGGCTGTACTCGTTCAGCCGTCCCGATAAGATATTCAGTTGGCAAAAGAGTTTAAGTAACCGTGCCGGACTCTTGTGCTGTTTTGTGAGGGGATATGGGTATTGCGATGATGCAATTATGTTGAGTAACTTGTTAATTTGGCGGATTAGAGCATGTTGCCTTCATATGGATTCACGCGTCATGCGCTAACTCTTTATTTTCATGCGTATTCCCGAGAACCGGAGCCGCTTTTCGGGAATACGCTCTAGCGTAAGGTGCGGCGCTGTTCCTGTTCGACGCGAAGAGTGAGCTTTTTAAAGAGGACTCTGATCTTCTCAAGTTCGCCAATAGGCAAATCATCTGAAATGGATGTCCAGACTGTATAGTCGGCGCCAGGTGCGGTGTAGGCTGCGAAACTCTCGACACGTCCCATTCGCATTGTTGTTTCGGTTCGGAACGCGACTTCGTTTTGCGGTATCTTCAGATCCAGTGGTTTGAAGTGGCTTTCACGATATCCGGTTTTGAAATTGTTTATAAGAGCTGTAGCCGTGTTTTTCCAGTGCCGGCGGAAGATAACTTTGATGTTGCCGTTCCCGGTTTCGTAAATGCATCCGATACCGAGTTCTTTCAGGTCGGGAACGAGAGCTGACCTCGAGAGGTTACTGATATAGTCCGGGCAAAACATGCCGGTGACGTGCGTTAGAGCGTCTACGTCTTTGCGCCAGCCGTTATGCAGAGTATGGGGCTGGTAGAGGAGGTTTTCCGGGATTGTGATGTTTGCATGGGCAAACAAGCTGCCAGACAGAAGCAGGCAGCTTGAGAAAAGTACTTTTGATGCATTGGTAAGCATAGGCTGGCTCAAAAATCTGATCTTATTGTTTTGCTTCACTTTTAAGCCGGACAATGCAAATATCAGCGGCGGTTTATAAAGGCGAGGCGCTCGAACAGATGAACATCCTGTTCGTTTTTAAGAAGTGCGCCGTGCAACGGCGGGATAATTTTCCTGTTTTCGGTTTCGCGCAGTGTCTCCGGGTCTACATCCTCGTTCAAAAGCAGTTTAATCCAATCCAGAAGCTCGGAGGTTGATGGCTTTTTCCTGAGACCTGGCAGGTCTCTGAGGTTATAAAATGCGTTGAGTGCCTCTTTAAGTAACCGGTCTTTGATTTCACCGAAATGTACATTAACGATTTCAGTCATTGTCTCTGCATCCGGGAACCTTATGAAATGGAAGAAGCAGCGGCGCAGGAATGCGTCCGGTAGGTCTTTCTCATTGTTTGAGGTGATGATCACGATCGGACGCTGCTTTGCTTTGATTGTTTCGCCGGTTTCGTAGACAAAGAACTCCATACGATCCAGCTCCTGAAGCAGGTCGTTCGGGAACTCGATATCGGCTTTATCAATCTCGTCAATCAGAAGAACAGGACGTTCGTCCATTTCAAAAGCTGTCCAGAGCTTGCCCTTGCGAATGTAATTACGGATGTCTTTTACGCGCTCATCGCCAAGCTGGCTGTCGCGGAGGCGGGACACTGCATCATACTCGTAAAGGCCTTGCTGAGCCTTCGTGGTGGATTTGACGTTCCACTCAAGGAATGGGACGCCTAAACTTTGAGCAATTTCCTGAGCCAGGACAGTTTTGCCAGTTCCAGGTTCGCCTTTTACAAGCAAGGGACGCTCAAGGGTAATTGCTGCGTTGACCGCGATCCGCAGATCTTCTGTGGCAACGTATTGGGAAGTCCCTTCAAATTTCATCGCTAAATCCTGCTTGAGTAACGTTATCTGGCGGAAACACTAATCTCCCGATAAGCGATGGGCAATCCCTGCTGGGCTGGCCATTGGGTTTAACTGGTGATTTTGGTCTTCGTAGGAGTTTTTTCCTTCTGGGAATTATGTGCCGAGTGGGGTGAGCAATTTGCCGGGTTCAGGCAGGAATTCCTGTATTTAATAATAGGTTGAAATTGTAAACCATTCAAATATCTTGATAAATTATACTTTTTAGCTGGCACGTAAGTTGCATGAGTGATCGAAAATCAGCGCAAACATGAGCGAATTTGAATTATAGGTGGACTCGATGAGTATTTATGGTGCTATCAATGCTGCAACGACTGGTATGGATGCACAGTCCAAGGCGTTGGAGAATATCTCAGGTAACGTGGCGAACTCCTCGACCACTGGTTACAAGCGGCTGGATACAAGCTTTTCCGACCTTGTTTCCAGCTCAGGTAGCCGGCAGTCCGAGCAAGTTTCAGGTACCGTAACCGCAACTTCACGGGCAACCAACTACCTGTCTGGTGACATTGCATCTGCCGACGGGAATACCTACATGGCTATCGATGGGCCTGGATATTTTCTGGTTACCGACAGCGATGGTCTTACCCAGCAAACACCGGAAAGTTATTATACACGTGCAGGTGATTTTGACCTGAATACGGATCGTTACCTTGTTAATTCTGCTGGTTACTTCTTGCAGGGGTATCCGACCAATCCGGACACAGGTGCGGTTAGTGATCGTCCGGTGCCAATCCAGGTTCCTGATACCCCGATGCCAGCCAAGCCTTCTACACAGATTGATTATCAGGCGGATTTGCCGTCCACGCCGAGAACTAACAACTTCCATGAGAGTGAAGAATCTGCAAATTCACAGTACGTTGACCCAGGGGTGTTTTCAAATCCAGATACAGCAACCACCCCTGTATTGGATGACGGGGGCTCTCCCGCACTTCCCTTGACTGCTGATAGCAAACTTACCGATGCAACCCAGTTTGGTTCAGGTGATACGCTGACTTTAGGAGTGGGAGAGCATTCTGATGAGGTCTTCAATGTCAGAGCAGACACTACAGTCCAGGAACTGCTTGATAAACTAAATAGCCTGCCCGGTGTCAGCGCCGAAATCTTGCCGAATGGTGAAATTAGTATCTCTTCATTTGAGGACATGACAGTTAAGCAAACCGGTGGTGCGACTCCAATCGATATGACATTGACGGCCCAGCCTCTGACAGCAGGTGGGAGCGTTGATCGCACTGTTGTTACCAGTGATAAAGCGGATGAGTTCATTAACTCTTCAATCAGTGGTGGGCAAGAGACAGTTTATGACGAAAATGGTACGGCCATCAATGTTGAGTTACGCTGGGCTCTCAATGCAGAAAATAAATGGTCACTCTACTATAATACAAACACCAAAGCGACTGGGGACGCGGTGGCCTGGAAAAAAGTCAGTGATATGTCGTTTGATGCAGCCGGCCGTCTGACGTCACCAGCTTCCGGTGTCGTTGATATCCCTGATCTTGAAGTGAATGGCGTTGGTGTGGGCGATATCTCCTTCAGATTTGGTGATGATCTGACGCAGTATGACGGAAATTCCAGCGATGTAAGGGGCCTCAGTCTGTCTCAGGATGGTTACCCATCAGGTACATTGCAGGGTGTCTCTATTGATAATGAAGGCAATGTGATCGGCAGGTATTCCAACGACAAATCACAAGAGCTTTTCAAAGTTCCAGTGGCAACTTTTTCCGCTGAACATGAGCTCCAGCGTGTGGATGGTGCCGCGTTTACCGAGACTTCTACCTCCGGGGAGCCGGATTTCAGCAATAGCAGTAACATCCGTGCGAAGGCGCTTGAGAGCTCTAATGCAGATATTGCGAAAGAGTTTTCGAAACTGATCATCACTCAACAGGCCTATACAGCGAATTCCAAAGTCTTGTCGACAGCAAACGAGATGCTGGATTCAGTTATTAATATCGTTCGATAAACAGTTATTGAGGTAGGTATCTTCCTATCTCAATTCTTGGGGAGTTTAGGGTATGAGTCTGGCAGCAGCTCAGAATGCGGCAATGTCAGGATTGTCGTTTACCGAAGCGCAGCTTGCGGTTACATCGAGTAATATAGCCAACGCTCATGTGGATGGTTATACGCTTAAGACGATTGTTGGAACTGAAGTTTACAATAAATCTACTGCGTCTTCTTCTGTGCTGACCAAACAGGTTCAACGACAAGTCGATACTCAGCTTCAGTCTGCCTATTGGGAAAGCCTGAGCGATACGGCTTACGCAACACAATACAACGACTATATCAGGCTGCTTGATCAGATGATTGGAAAGGTTGGAGATCCTGGCTCCATTCCGGGTCTGATGAACAACTTCACAAATGCACTGACGTCTTTAACGACAGATCCCAGTTCCCATAGTGCGCAGGAAGTTGCTGTAAATGCGGCCGGGGAACTTTCCAGAAGTATCAATAGCTCTGCAGAGCAGGTGCAGGAGTTGCGTCGGGATGCGGATGCCGGAATTGCTGATGAAGTAACGCAAGTTAACGCTATCCTTAAAGAAATTGAGAGCCTGGAAGACAAAATCATTGTCGAGCGATCTGCTGGCCGGGAAACAGCTCATTTGCAGGATCAAATGGACCGGCAGCTGGAAGCCTTGACTGGAAAGATGGACGTCGAAATTAAGCAGGGCAACGATGGCTTGCTGAGTATATTGACGAAATCCGGGGTCACCCTTTACGATGACCGCGCATCAGAGCTGCAATTCACTCCAGTCCCTGCACTTGGGGCGGGTGTTGAAGGCAATCCGATTGAAGTGAAATCGTGGTCCGGGTCAGTTACAGAGCTTTCATCATCTGACCTGAAAAGCGGTAGTATAGGTGCTCTCGTTGAATTGCGGGATAATACTCTTCCACAGACACAGGCAGGTTTGGATGAACTTGCAAGTCAGATGGCACTGTCTTTGTCACTGCAAACATCTGAAGGAGTGGCTGCTGATAATGGTGGGGGCACACCGGCGGCAACAGGGCTGAAAGTCGATACATCTGATCTGCAATCTTCCGGCGATACGATTGAGCTGGAATTTAAAGTCAATGGAGAAAGTCGTAAGGTCACCTTTGTCGCTGTAACCGATCCAGGATTGCTGCCGCTTTCTTCAAAGGTAACTGCTGACTCAAATGATATCGTGCACGGTCTTGAGATTCCTGCAACTTCAACTTCGCTGGAAGATCAGGTTTCCAGAGCGCTTGGAGCCGGGTTTTACGTTTCAGTTGATGCTGCCGGTGAGTTGGAGATTCTGTCACCGACGAGTCCTGGCAGGATTGAAATTACTGGTCTGAGTGTAAAAAATACACGGACGGTAACCGCTGCTGATGGCGCCGAAATTCCACTCTTTGTAGATTCTAAGGGAGGTGGTCAGCCATATACCGGCGCGCTGGAAGATGGTGGTCAAAAAACCGGCTTTGCGCAGCGGATCACCGTCAACAAAGCTATTATTGATAATCCTGGTCTTTTGGCAGGTGAACCGGACCAGCAAAGTTCTGACAGGCCTGATTTTCTGAAAAGTCGCCTGACTGAGACTGAGTTTACTTTTTCTCCCGGTTCGGGAATTGGGGCAAAGAACGCGCCATATGTGGGGACCATTTCTGACTTTGGTATCGAAACAGTAGTCAAACAAAGTCAGGTTGCGAGTGCGGCGGCTTCAGCAGAAAGCAACTCGGCGACTGTTACGAGCATTGCTAAAAATGCCTACGAAAATAGCTATAAGGTCGATGTGGACGAAGAGCTCGTAAAGATAACTGAATTGCAGAATGCTTATGCTGCGAATGCTCGTGTATTGTCGGCTGTTGATGAATTGTATGATACACTTTTCGGGATCGTGTGACCCTGCTCCAGAGATTGAGTTATTCAAATGAATACAATAGGTTATTCCAATTCTCATAGTTATATGATAGATCTGCTGATGCAGCAGAAAGAGCAGCTGGAGAATAAGTCTGTTCAGCTGGCGTCCACGCTGAAATCACAAACCTATGGTGGGATCAGTTCAGATTCCCGCATGGCTCTGGAACTGCGTCGTGAAATCTCGAATATCGAAGTTTATGAGGATTCTAACACGATTGCGAGCATTCAGCTCGACCTAATGGGTAAGTCCCTTGAGTACATGGAAGAGTTGCGCTCTGAAAGTGTGAGTGCCATTGACGGGAACAACTATACGCTGACCACCGATGGTCAGACCACCAGTCAGCAGACGGCCGGGATTATGCTGAATGAGACAATCTCGCAGCTGAATTCAGAAGTAAACGGATATTATCTGTTCGGTGGCAAGGAAGCGAGTGAACCTCCCGTTGTATCACTTGATGCCATAATGGATGGTCAGGACGGAAAAATTGGGCTCAAAGAGCTCATGAAGCGTTATGAGGATGCTCATACAGGTGCTTCTGAAAACGGACGTATAGGGTCAGGTGTGACGAGCCCGGCCGGGGTTCCAACGCTGACTCTTCAACAGGACAATGTTGAAGGGTTTGGTTTTAAAATTTCTTCTGTTTCCGCATCCTCTGGTGATGTTGCAACAACAGTCACTCCTGAAGACCTGACGGATCCGCTTAATCCACGGGGGAGAATGGGAACCTTTGAGTTCAATGACATTCCGCAAGCCGGCGATACGATTGAGGTCGAGCTGGAACTTCCCGACGGAAGCAAATCTGTTGTTAGGCTCACTGCAACGGATGATCCCGATGCAGGGGAGGGTACGTTCCTGATCGGGGCCGGCGCCAATCCTGTTCAGGAAAGCGCTGAGAATGCTCAGAAGGCCTTTGATAATGCGATCAGTGGTCTCGCCAGGACTGAGCTGCGTGCGGTTGCTGATGTGCAGGCGGGCGAGGAGTTTTTTGGTAATCACGGACGTACTGATCCGGCGCCGAAGGTGCCGGCTGCTGATGGTTCCGGTTATGAGACTGGAACTGATCTGCTGGTTGACTGGTATACGGGTACCGGGGGGTCTGATGACCCGCGCTCGGACAAGGTAGTTCAGATTGATGATAACGTCCGTGTAGAATATGGGGCACGTGCGAATGAGCCTGCGTTTTCTGAGCAGCTGCAGAACCTGGCTGTTTTTGTGGCGGCAGATTTTATAGCACAAAATCCGGATGATGCTGAAAGTGAGGGGGTTGCGAAGTCCTATTATGCTTCATTGGCCGGGAAAAGCGATGAGGCGCTCTCTTTTGCGGGAGACCGAAATTCCGGTATCCAAAGGGTTGCCTCTGAGATGGCGGTGGTGAATACAACTGTGAAACGTACCTCTGAGAGGCAACAACAGGCATCTCTGACCTATCATAATACGCTGACTTCGCTCGAAAACGTTGACGAAACTGAAGTTGGTGTAGAGATCGCCGTGCTGCAAACAAGCCTGGATGCGTCGTTTCAGGCGACTTCGATACTATTAAATCTCACTATCACCGACTTCCTGCGATAACAAAAGCCTCCGTAATGCGGAGGCTTTTGGTGTTATACATCTGCCTTTTGGCCTCTTAGCCCGGCTGCCAGAGATTTATTAATGTTGATCATTGTCTCAAGTGCTTCGGGCTTTGCGCCACCCATCATTTCCAGGGTTCTGTTAAAGGTGAAGAGAGCAAGATTTGCTATGTTGTTCTGAAGCTCTACAGGCAGCTCACTGTACTCTGCGGTTGCTTCGGTTACAAAAATGGTCCAGAGCGTACGATTGAAGATGAGCGTTTCGTTGCGTTCCTCGCGCGAAACTGAATCCCACTCCCGTTGCAGCACAGAAAGGCGTGCCGCCGCTTTCATCAGAGCTTCAGCTTCAAGAGCTCTCGGATCCGCTGATACCGAGGTGTTTGCGGATTGCTGATATGCCTGAGTTGCCTGAGTTGCCTGCTGATACATGACTTATCAAAGTCCTTTCATATTCAATCAATTTTCTGGCGAGCTTCAGTGCGTGATAGAGTTCTTCCCGCAAGATCGCTGTGCTGATGTCGCTGATAATATCGCGTGTGCTGGGTGCGGCCTGCAGGATCTTGCCGATCAAGTCGAAATATTCTTTCTGGGTGACCGTGATATCCTGTTTTAAATACATAACCTGTACTGCAAGGTAGACCTGTTGCGCCATTGTGCGGGCGTCATCCGGCAGAAGAATATCTTTTTCGCGCAAAATAGGGGCATCTCCCTGAATGAAAAACCGTGCTCGTTGCTTATCGTTGGTGATAAGCGTTTCACCAACGATCAGTTTTTCTCCGGGTTTCAGTTCAACCTTCAGTGCCATGCAGCCTCCTTCAAAGCACTCTTAACTATGATGGCAACCAAATGGTTAATCCAGTTAAATCTTACGGGTTATTCAGCGATTTATTTTTGTTTTTGGTCAGGTTCAGCGTTGTTCTGAGCGGAGTATATCGAGTCCCCAACGGATGCTTGGCAGCTTTAGCCTTCGGGCGGATTGCAAAAGTACACAGAGGCAGAAATATGCACAGACTATATTGTGATGCCTGCCAGATGTCGCAATTGAGTAAGTTTATGACTTAATTACATAAAAATGAACACACCTGCAATATGGCAGGTGCTGTGCCGATAAATTAAGTAGTTGTTAACACGTTCCCTCTTTACTCGTAGTACGGGTAATTGTACCCAATTAAAACCAGTTGGTATATTACTACGTCTGTGATCCAGAAAGGGTCATCACTGTCCTAGAAGGGAATTATAAATGTCTGATATTACACTTACCGCTTCAGTACGTTCTAACCTTAGTGCCTTGCAGAACACAGCTACTCTTATTGCTGATACTCAGGAGCGTCTTGCAACCGGCAACAAAGTTAACTCAGCTCTTGATAATCCGAATTCCTACTTCACCTCGACCTCCCTGAATTCTCGGGCATCTGATCTGAGCAATCTTCAGGACGATATCGGACAGTCAGTTTCTACTCTGGAAGCTGCAGATAAAGGTATCGAAGCGATTGATGAGCTGCTGGATGCTGCGATGGGTAAGGCAAACCAGGCTCTTCAAACCGAAGATCAAGAAGAACGAGCTACTTACGAACAGCAATTTAACGAACTTCGGAAACAGATCGAAGATCTGGCTAAGGATTCTAGCTATAAAGGCAAGAACCTTCTTGGCGGTGACGGTAATGATCTGAACGTGAAGTTCAACGAAGATGGTTCCTCTTATCTTAATGTTAAATCAGTAGATTATACTGATCTTAGCAATGCAGACAACGAGTTGACAATTGCTAAGTTGGCGGAGAGGTCGTACAGATTCCAGGAGTTAGATTTTGGTGCTGCTGTTGTAGGTGATACTAAGTTAGCAAGCTTGGCAGAATTTGCCGATGGTGGTAGTCTTGAAATTGCCGTAGATGATGATGATGATGGCTCTACTCCGGCAGTAACTACTACCTTCAATATTGGCACTAACACAACAGTTGATGAATTGCGCACTGCTTTAGATACTGCAAGTGGTGGTGGCTCAACATTTGACGGTGGAAAACTTAAAGCATATGCTGGTCATGAAACTTCATTAACCTACACAGCAGTTAGCACTGAATCTGGTGCACCAGTAGACGGTGCGGCATTTGATAAAAGTGAGCTTGGGACTTGGGCAACTGATTCAGCGATCGAAGACTCGCTTAATGAAATCCGCGATGCGCAAGTTAACCTTCGTGCACAGGCATCCACTTTTGGTACAAACCTCTCTGTTGTGACCAATCGCCAGGACTTCACGGCTGATCTGATTAGCACACTGGAAGTCGGTGCTGGTAAACTTACTTTGGCTGATTCCAACCTGGAAGGTGCAAATCTGGCGGCTTTGAATACTCAGACCCAGATTGCGACTTCTACTCTGTCTATGGCAACCCAGGCTAGTCAGACTGTCTTGCAGCTTATCCAATAAGCTCAGTTTCAGAATTAGATTATTGAAAACGCGCTCTGTGGGGCGCGTTTTTATGTGCCGGTCTTTATGCAGACAAAAAAAGAGCCTTGCAGCGGGGGCGGCATGGCTCCAGGAGGGGAACAGGCTGGTTGGGGCGCCTGGCGGATATAAAGCCCTGGTTAGCTCAGAGTTGCTTTGCCTGTGCCGGCCGGGTCTGCTTGGCTTCATAGACCGCAGGATCAATCTCCTTTGTCTCGCCGCCCAGGTTGCGCTTTTCCTGCGCCTGAAGTACTTCATCCAGAAATGCACGAATGCGACGGGCGGTTTGAGAAGGCAGCTCATAAATCACGTCGCCTTCAGGCTCTTGTGTTATTGAGTAGATGAGCCCATTTGACTCTTCATCACGCATGTAACCGCGTTTAATGCGACTCTGATCGTCCTCAGGTTTAGCAGGGATGACGCCGAGGCGTGAGTCTGAGAGGTATGATTTTCCGGAGGCATTCGGGTTGCCGGAGGACTCAGAGGACGCGGTGACGGCCTGTGCGCCGGAGAGTTCAGTTCTGACCTGCTCTGTCTCTGACTTTACCGGGGTTGCCTGTGTTGTCAGCGCCTGATGTAAGAGCGCTGGCCGTTGTGTGACAATTTCCATAATATCCCCCACATTCTCAATCTTTTGCAACCATATGGGGAATGTTCTTAAATAATATTAATACTAATGCAAGAAATTTATTAAAAATAGATACAGATGCAACAGAAACCCGCCAAATTCCGCTGTTTTGCCTGGAGTTATCTGGCGGTTTTCAGGTTATTTCGTTAATATACACGCTTAATATGTCCAGGCTTACAGAGTTTGGTTAACAGCGATGCCCTGAGCGGATCTCTGAGGTGAGCTCATAACGCCGTTTGCGCCATAACTTTTTGTTTTCATTTGGGAGCCAACGGCTTTAGCGACGGCTTCAATGACGTTATCTGTTACTGAACGTGCCGTAGAGACCACTTGCAGGTTGGTTTGGAGAACCGGCCGCAGGTTGCCGTGACGTTCGCGCATACGTTGAATGGACAGTGGAGCGAGATTACCAAGTGCGATGGCGTTTGCTCTGGCAATGCGGATACCGGAGAGATAGGACTCGATTGCTGCATGTTTTCCAGGGGCTACTGTTGGCAGTGCCGAAATTTGCCCTTTGCGCAACAGTTCCGTTTCAGCTTCGATGATATGGACCAGATTGTCCATTGCTGTTTCAAAGCTTTCGCAAAAGACCTCAGCCTGCATCTGTGTCTGGATGGGGTCCTGTTCAAACGATACGGTACTTATAACAGTTTCAGCGTCGTACTGATTGGTCATACTGCCTTCTCTTGAAGTTGTAGTAATTGCGAGTGAACTGAAGATGCAATACCAATGCCGCCAGATTGCGTCATTGTGCTGGCGTATTCACTGATCAGCATGGACTTCCACGCTTCGGCGCCTTCACCGTTTCCATAGGTTCCGCCTTCATCAAGGCCGGTGAACATGTTTTTCAGCATCTCATTGAGGAAAACACTTTCAAATTCCGTCGCCTTTTCCATCAGCGGGTCTTTTGCCGCTGAGGATTTGCCAGCCTGGCTGGCGGCGGAGATCATCTCATCAGGGCTTGTCAGGGCAGGTGAGGGCAGTTGTGTTTGGTGTATCATCACAGGAGCTCTATTTCCGCCTGAAGGGCGCCAGCGGCTTTGATGGCCTGTAGGATGGCGATCAGGTCTCTCGGGCTGATCCCAAGAGCGTTCAGCCCGTCAACAAGCTGCTGGAGAGTGATTGTTCCATTGACAAGTGCCAGCTGGCTGTTGTTTTCACTCACCTGAACATCAGAGCGTGGGGCTACAGCCGTCTGGCCCTGTGCAAATGGCAGCGGCTGAGTCACCTCAGGTGATTCTGCGATGGTGACTGTGAGATTGCCCTGAGCAACAGCTACGGTGGAGACTTTCACCTGCTGGCCCATTACGATGATGCCGGAGCTTTCATTAATCACGATTTTCGCGGGCAGGTCCGGTTCAACTATCAGTTGTTCGATATCGGTGATCAGGTCAACAATGTTGCCATCGAACTGCTTTGGCAGCATGAGGCGCACTGTCGCCGGGTCCAGAGGTTCTGCTGTTGGCAGGCCGATCATCTCGTTGATTGCAACTGCGATGCGCCGGGATGTGGTCAGATCCGGGTTGCGCAGGGCCAGACGAATGGTGCTCAAAGAGGAGAGTTTGAACTCAAGCTCGCGCTCGACAAGTCCACCGTTTGGAATGCGGCCGGATGTCGGGACGCCGCGAACAACGGAGGCTGCGTCACCCTGCGCGGCAAATCCGGCTATTGCCACCGGGCCTTGCGCAATGGCATAGGCTTCACCGTCGGCGCCCATCAGCGGGGTTACCAGCAGGGTTCCGCCCTGAAGGTTTTTTGAATCGCCAAGAGCGCTCACAGTGACGTCTATGCGGGTGCCCTGTGTTGAAAACGGCGGCAGGTTGGCAGTCACCATGACGGCGGCGGTGTTCCTGGTGTTCAGGTCCGCCTCGTTGGTGTTAACGCCAAGGCGCTCCAGCATCGCCTGCAAAGATTGCCGGGTGAAGGGTGAGGCATTGAGAGAATCGCCGGTGCCGTTAAGGCCAACGACAAGGCCGTACCCAATGAGCTGGTTGTCCCGAATGCCTTCAAAGTCAGCAATGTCCTTGATCCTTGAGGCTGCGTTCCCCTGAAGGGTCGCACCTGTAAGGACGATCAGTGCCGCTGCGGCGATTCTACGTAAATTTGCAAGCAAGCGCATTGGTACCTGGCTGTTTAGTTCACACTTGCTGGATATAAGCGAATTCTGTGCCAGTTCCTGTGCTGCGTATGTAAATTTTTAATCGACTGAAATTAAAGAATAATTTTAGTAAGGGTGGATAATATTGAAAGCACTGTAAATTTTTGTGCGGCAATTGTTGCCTGCTTGGTAAAGTTTCAGGTGATCAGCCCGGCAAATCCGTTCGGGTCTGAGCTTTTGTCCGGTTCCATATCTCTGAGGGTAAGGTCTTGCTTGTACGCACCACTCCGGTTTCTGGTCTGAACTCCACGAGTAAAGTGGGCACCAAACGCCGCAAAGGTTCTGAGGGCGAGCAGGCGGGTGCGTTTGCTGTTGAAGAAGAGCCTTCCGGCGTTGCACCGTCGCAGGCCGGTGTTTCGATGCCGTCGCTGCAAGGCGTGGAGTCTTTGCTGGCTCTTCAACAGATGGAAGTTCAGGTCGATGACAGGCAGCGCGCTATGCAGCATGGAAATAAACTTCTGGATCAACTGGATGCGCTGCGGATTGATTTGCTGCAGGGAAAAGTGCAGCCAGAGCGTCTGGAACGACTTGTCGGTAACCTGTCCATGCAGGTCAAAAGTGGTAGTCCCGGTCTCGACAAAGTGATCGAGGATATTGAACTGCGTGCAAGGATAGAGCTTGCAAAGCTGGGTCACTACGTAGAATAGCCTGACTTCTCAAGGTGGTAACAGAAGTTTCCAACCGCCTAAGTTGCTGAACACTATGAGTACTTGCGTTCTCGGACAATTTCATACTTTTAGTAGATTGTTGTTTAAGGTTCCTGTCGCTATATTCCAGCCGCCCAGATAATTAGGCGGAGTTACAGATGGCAGTTGATGTCGCAATTGATTATAGTCCATCACAGGATGAACCATTCATGAACGACCAACAGCGCGAGTACTTTCGTAGAAAGCTGCTTGCGTGGAAGGAAGATATTTTGAAAGAGAGCAAGGAGACCCTTGCTGCGCTTCAGGAAGAAAGCACAAATCACCCGGACCTGGCTGACCGTGCTTCTTCTGAAACCGATAGGTCGATTGAGTTACGTGCACGTGACCGGCAAAGAAAGTTGATTTCCAAAATTGACTCTGCTCTTGCTCGCATTGAAGACAAAACTTACGGCTACTGCGAGGAGACTGGCGAACCAATCTCTGTACGTCGTTTGGATGCGCGACCTATCGCGACGCTTTCTATCGAAGCCCAGGAGGCTCATGAGCGGCGCGAGAAAATTTATCGGGATGACTGATCCTTAGGGAGACAGGATATCACTTTTCAGGCTGTGGTCCTGAATTTACAGGCACTATTACTTGAACCGGGACTTTACGGGGGAAGCACGGCTTTGCTGTGCCTCCCTTGTTTTGTTTTGGTCTTATGTCGGCTACCGCATCCCGGCGCACGAAAGAAAACGAGCCCGGCATGCCGGGGAGCATTTTACCGGGCCCGCTTTATGTACCGCTCAAGCCGGGGAGCTTATTAAGCGGTTCCAGGTTCTGTGATGTTAGAACGGAAGCACGATGTCCAGCACCTGACTGCCGTATCGTGGTTGCTGAGCTATGGAGATCTGGCCGCGCCCACCGTAGCCTATGCGCGCCTCTGCGATCTTGGTGCTCTCGACCGTGTTGTCGGATGCAATGTCCTGCGGGCGAACAACGCCAGCTACGATCAGTTCGCGCACCTCGTGGTTCACGCGTACTTCCTGACGGCCCTCAATGACGAGGTTGGAGTTAGGGAGCACCTGTGTCACGACCGCTGCGACAGTGGTCTTAAGGCTTTCTGTGCGGTCGATAGACCCCGTTCCCTCAAAGTCGTCGGAGCTGTTGATAGACGCTATAGCATCTGCTGAGGTTCCCGATGGGAGTACTAATGTGTCAATCGCGCTGCCAAGAGCACCACCTGCTCCAGTGTCCTTTTCATCACTCCGTGAGCTCTTTGAGGTGTTCTCGAAGGCTGCTTTGTCAGAGATGGTGACGTTTACTGTTACGATGTCGCCTATACGTTTTGCCCGCTGGTCCTGGAAAAAGGCCCGGTTGCCGGTGCGCCAAAGAGAATTTGCGTTATAGCGCTCCAGTTCCCTAGTCGGCATTGGCATTTGAACCGGGCGATATCCCGGCTGCGTGCGTGGGTCCTGAATCGCGGTCAGTGCAGGTTCCTGTCCAATTCTGGAGAGTTTGTCAGCGGTCTCGCAGCCGACGAGCGTAAACAGGCCAATTGCGAGCACAGCATATTGCCTGATCCTGATTGCTGAAGATGTTCCCGGCATCAACGGTTCTCCAACATAGCTGCAACCTGCGTTTTAGCAGTGGTTACGACGGCGATATCTCTGCCGATGACTTCAGCAAGGATCGATTTCTTTGAAACCGGGTTCACAATCTCAATCAGGTCATTTTTGCTGCCATCAGACCTGGCTTTGCCCTGGGTTGTGATGTTCATGCCGGGAATTTTATAGATAACGGTCACTTTAGCGCCACGCCTGACAAGGATAGGTTCGTTTACATCCCCTCGGGTGATGGTCGAACCCGAACGCATGTTACGGCGTATTTCCATTCCAAGAAGGTCTGCTGCTGCAAGAAACTCACGTCCTGCATAGCGGTAGGATGGCTTGCGCTCCTCGCGAATGTCTTTGGCTGTGATGACGGTGCCCCGTTCCAGATTACGTGCCAGAGTGGTGATGGACACCATCTGGGTTGCATTGCCAATGACTGATATTGGTTTGCTTCGGCCTTCCTGCACGACTTTCAGAATTGCTTTGAAGCGTGCGGTGCGCCGGGTCCAGTTGATGTGTCCGATGGTGAGCGGAGAAATGGAGTTGGCGTCTGCATGCATGTTTACCGGAAGTGGAGATTGGTACGAGATCTCAATCTCTTCCGGTTGCACACTTGCGCGCTCTGCAAATGCGTTGCGCAGAATGTCTGAGATGAGTGCTTCATCTACCGGGATGGACAGACGGTGTACGCTTACAGTGGCCAGGCCGTTGGTTCTGGCCTGAATAAAGCCAGCGGCTTGTGCCTGCCGTGCGATGGTCAGCGCCGAAACGTTGCCGGTGGTGCCGAGGTCGGGGCTGCGAAAAATTGGTGTCTGGGCCAGCTCCCCCGCTTCCGTGTAGAAGTCACCAATGGTAACAACTGGTCCGGTCACATTGATCGCCGGACGCAGGGTTGAGGCGGAAAATGCGCTGCTGGCTGTCAGCGCCATAAGCCCTGCGGTAAATGTGGTTGCCAACTTTCTCATCAACTCAGCTCCTTAGCGAAGATTTGTTGTGGTGGAGTACATTTCATCGGCAGCTTTAATGATCTTGGAGTTCATCTCGTAGGCGCGTTGAGCTGAGATCAGATTGGAAAGCTCTGTCACAGCATCGACGTTGGATGATTCAAGATGGTTCTGAAGGATGTCGCCAAAGCCATCGTTGCCTGGGTTGTCGGTCTGCGGTGGACCGCTTGCCGGTGTTTCCAGGAAGAGGTTGTCGCCGATTGCCTCAAGGCCTGCTTTGTTTGTGAAGCGGGCAATTTCAAGCTGGCCCAGGTTCACGATCTGATCGTCGTCGTCGACAGCCTGAACCACACCCTGAACGTTGATTGTCAGATCGCGCGCGTTGTCCGGAATTGTTATGCCTGGCAGAACTGTATACCCGTCGTTGGTTACGAGCTCTCCGGTTTGTGACCGTGCGAAGGAACCGTCGCGGGTGAAGCCGATTGTACCGTCCGGGCGCTGGATCTGGAAGAAGCCTTCGCCACGGATTGTTATGTCGTATTCGTTGCCTGTCGGGGTGAGGGAACCTGGAGACATGATGCGCGTCGTTGCGGCTGTGCGTACGCCTGAGCCGATTTGCACGCCGTTTGGAACAATCGTGCCTGCATCTGATGTCTGGGTACCCATGCGGCGCTGGTTTTCGTAGAGCAGGTCCTGAAAATCTGCACGCTGGCGCTTGTAGCCGGTGGTGCTCATGTTGGCTACGTTGTTAGAAATGACCTCGACGTTCAGTTCCTGAGCTTTCATGCCGGTTGCGGCGATGTGAAGGGCTTTCATTGGGCTGTTCCTTAAGCTTCAACTGATCCAAGTTCGCGGATGGAGCGCTGACGAAGTTCGTCGCGCTGAGACATCATCTTGGACACGCTTGTGTATTGACGGGTGATTTCAATCATGCGGGAAATTTCCTGAATGCCTTCCACATTGGAGCCTTCAAGGGCTCCCTGGATGACACCCGGGTTATTTGCCGGGATCGGGTTCAGGCCGGAGAACAGGTTTGCGCCAATGTGTATGAGCTCCTGGCGGTTGTCGAAGGTGTAAACATCCAAACGGCCAAGCTGTGCCTGCGGGGTAGAAATCACGCCTTCTCTGGTGATGGTGATTTCACCATCTTCCGGATTTATCTGGATTGGTGCGCCACCTGCCAGAACTGGCAGGCCGGCATCTGTAATGAGCGTTCCTTCCGGATCAATCGTCAGGCTGCCAGCGCGGGTGTAGAGCTGCTCACCGCTTGCGTCTGTAACAGCCAGATAGCCATCGCCGTCAATCGCCAGGTCGAGCGGGTTGCCTGTCAGCTGAATTGAGCCCTGTGTAAGAACTGTTGCTGTCCCTACATCCTGCGTAAAGGACAAAGAGCGATCCGGGCGCTGAAATTCAGTCGCCTGCGCGGTTGGCATCAATAATTCTTCAAATATGAGCCTTTGAGCCTTGTAGCCCGTCGTATTGACGTTAGCCAGATTGTTGGCCACTACATCGAGGTTCTGACGAAGGGCACTTTGACGTGACAGTCCGATCAGTTGTGCGTTTTCCATTTTATGCTCCCCAGCATTGCAACGGGTCTTCCCGGTTCCGTAGCTCTAAGGCTCAAGCAGGAGTTGTGCCAGTTTGAGACTTTGGCTGAATTCTGCTGTTTTAGAGGAGATATGCGCAAAATATCTGTTAAGTACCTGATCAAATATGCCTACTTCAATTTCCTAGTGGGCAAAAAATGCTTAGTAATGGTGTATTAACTATTTGATAATCAGTGTTAACGAATTACGTTGTGTTAACGGTTATTAAACCTTTGATTGCGATGCACCGGGACGCAAAAATGGCAGATGCGGAACTGCAAGATACGGAGGATGAGGGTAAAACCGACAAACGCAAAAGCGTTATCGGAGCGATTGCCGGCGCCTTGCTGTTAATCCTTGGTGTGGGAGGTCTATATGTGATGGGCTGGATTGGCCCGGGTGACAAAGCCACCGTTAAAAAAGCGGATGGCACTGTTGAGCAGATTGAAGTCCAGCCTGTCGTTTTTTACGATCTGCCAGAAATGACGGTAAACCTTGCTACTCAGGGTCGTATGACCTACCTGAAAGTCCGCATCGCGCTCGAAGTTGAAAATGATCGCATGGTTTCTCAGGTGGAGCCTTATCTTCCGCGCATTCTTGATGCCTTCCAGATGTATCTGCGCGAGTTGCGCCCTTCTGATCTTGAAGGATCTGCTGGTTTGTTCCGTTTGAAGGAGCAACTCCTGCGTCGTATCAACTCTGCAATCTATCCGGCCAGGGTTGAGGGGGTTCTCTTTAAAGAGATCCTGATTCAGTAGGGGAGAGGCATATGTCAGATACCGATAGTTTCCCTGAAAATGAAAGCCTGGATGATGCCTGGGAGACCGCCCTTGCTGAAAGTGAGGGTGGGGACAGTAATGAAGACCTGGCTGCGGCATGGGGGGCTGCACTCCAGGAACAGGGTGTAGAAGGCGGAGAGGAGGCTGCAGCTCAGTGGGCTGCGATGATTGATGACAGCGAGCCGGATCTTGAGAGTGCATCTCGTGGTGCGGATCGTATCCTTAATCAGGAAGAAATCGACAACCTGCTGGGCTTTGCACTGGATGGTTCTCTGGCTGGTGATGAAGGCGGTATTCGTGCGCTGATCAACTCGGCGATGGTGTCTTACGAGCGCTTGCCGATGCTGGAGATCGTTTTTGATCGTCTTGTGCGTCTCACAACAACTTCTCTGCGTAATTTTACATCGGATAATGTTGAGGTCTCTTTGGACAGCATGACCAATGTGCGTTTTGGTGATTATCTGAACTCAATTCCACTTCCGGCGATCCTCGGTGTTTTTAAGGCGAAGGAATGGGATGGTTTTGGACTTGTTACCGTTGAGAGCTCTTTGATCTATTCTATCATCGATGTGTTGCTTGGCGGGGGACGCGGATCTTCACCAACGCGCGTTGAAGGGCGGCCGTATACCACGATTGAAAGCAATCTGGTGCGCAGGATGATCGAGATTATCCTGCTGGATGCGGAACAGGCTTTTGGGCCGTTGTCCCCTGTGAGCTTCTTGCTTGAGCGATTGGAAACGAACCCACGGTTTGCCGCTATTTCCCGCCCTGCGAATGCTGCCATTATGGTTGAGTTGCGCATTGATATGGAGGATCGTGGTGGCAAAGTTGAAATTGTGCTGCCTTATGCAACCCTTGAGCCAATCCGTGACCTGCTCCTGCAGATGTTTATGGGTGAGAAGTTCGGGCGTGACTCTATTTGGGAAGAACACCTTGCCACTGAAGTTTATTCTTCAGAAGTGCATGTTGATGCTGTTCTTTACGAAAATACCATCCCGCTCCAGCGGGTGTTGAATCTGGAAGTTGGTCAGACATTGCTGTTTGATACCGGCCCACGTGACCCTGTTCAGGTGAAGTGTGGGGGAGTGGCGTTAACAGAGGGCCTGATGGGCCGTGTCGGTGACCGAATTTCCATCGAAATTTCAAAGAAGCTGAAGCACCCGAAAATGACGCTCGCCGCTTTTGAAAAGTCCCTGCAAAGCGAACCGGAGACAAACTAGATGTCCCTAGGTCTTGTTATTGAATGCATCGTCGCGGTTCTTCTTGTGATCACCATTGGGTATTGCTGGACACTTAACCGTCGCCTGGGCCGTCTCCGTTCTGATGAGGAGTCTTTGCGTGTAACCATTTCAGAGTTGATTACCGCGACTGAAATCGCAGAGCGTGCGATCCTGGGTCTCAAGTCCATCTGTGGAAATGCAGACCGTACTCTTGGTGTGCGCCTGGGGGAAGCTGAGGCTGTTTCCCGTAAACTGACTGATCAGGTGGGGGCAAGTGAAGAGGTGCTGGACCGCATTGGCGGTGTTGCAGATCGTGCACTTGCTGATCGTGATACCCGTGTGGCTGCACCCGCTGGCCCGGCCTCGCGTACCTATGAGACTGCAGCGGAGGGACTTGCTGCCGGAATCATCGCGGAACAGGAAACGATGCATCCGGCTGAAACGCGCAGCGCTCCGACCGCTAAGCCCGCGACCCGCTCTGTTACCCGTGACATTCGTGAAGCAGCAAATGAATCAGCAGCGCGGCTTGAACGCTTCCGCAAACAAGTGCAGGATCGGGTGGCATGAAATTAAGACTGCTTCCAATTGTCGTGTTTGCTGGCAGTGCTCTTCTTGTTCTGAAGCTGCTTGGTTTCTTTCTTGGCGACACTTATCCGATTGGTACTGTTCGTGTTGCTGATGCTCAGCAGTCAGATGTGGCAAAGGCTGGGGATGAGGCGTCTGCCATTCCAAACATTCAGCCCGGCCCATCCGGTAAAGGGAAGATTCAGGTTACTCAAAATGCTGGTGGTGTGAAAGAAAGCGGTGTTCCAACGAACTCCGTTTCTGAACTTGCAGTCCTCAATAGCCTTGGCAATCGCCGCGATGAGCTGAACAAGCGTGAAAAAAATCTGGAGCTGCGTGAGCAGGTTCTTGCAGCTGCTGAGGCGCGTTTGAATAAGCGCTTCCAGGAACTTAAGGCGCTTGAAGCGAAGATTGATTCTGACGTTGAGCGCCAGGAGAAGCAGGTTGCGGAAGAAATCCTGGATCTGGTGAAGATCTATGAAAGTATGAAGGCAAAAAATGCAGCCCGGATCTTTAATCGGCTGGATCTGGATATTATGCTGAAGGTGGTGAAACAGATGCAGCCGCGAAAGATGGCGGATGTGCTTTCTGAGATGGATACGGAAATGGCTGAGCAGCTCACGATTGCGCTGGCAGCTGGTGAAAGCCGCAATGTGAAGACGACTTCTGCAATTCTTCCAAAGATCCAAGGGAATTAACTTAGCAAATTGGCAGTTTTCGCTCTTGGCTCCGGGGGATGTAAGCTTGCGTTAATAGCCAATCGCTACAGATACTAATTAATTTCAGGAGCAAGAATCGGGCATGGGCGATTTTGGGGGCGATCTTAAGGATAAGCAGATGGGTTCCTTTCTGTGCGCCACTTTACCAGGTTTGCCGCGCTATGTGTTGCATGGAGCACGCATTGTGAGGGCAAAGGGCAAGACGTGGCTTGTCTCCTTCATGCTTGCCACAACGGCTCTGGGGGGCAGTGTATTAAGTGCCTGGGGCGCACCGGATTCTGCTTTCCTTGAAGTGGAAGACACTGGCGAGTTTGCTCGCATAGTGGTCACGTTCCCGGATCGCTCGTTATTGCCTCCTTATGAGGCCTTCATCTCCACCAGTGTCTTACGCCTCTCATTTCCTGAGGGAATTGCAGCGAATGTTGATGATGTGCCGGAAGCCTTGACGGATTACATTTCCATTGCCCGTGCTGATCCTGATGGCGCTGCGCTGCGTTTTGCATTGCGGCAGCCGCTGAACATCCACAGTATGGAAGCTGGTGAGAAGCTCTTTATTGATCTTCTTCCTGCCAGTTATAATGGCCGGCCCCCGTCTTTGCCGCAGGATGTGGTTGATGAACTGGCTGAGCGGGCTGCGGATGCTCTTGAACGTGTTCGTGTGCTGGAGCAGGCGAACGCGCTTGAAGAGCAGGAGATCAAGGTAAAGCTGCGGATTGGTGCACACCCGACATTTACGCGCCTGATTTTTGATTGGAATGTTAAGGTTGGCAGCGCACTTGAGCGCAAAGGCAACATTATTCGTATCAAATTCGATCAGGCTGCGGATCTGGATCTGTCTCAGTTTATAAGCAGTTTGCCGCGTACGGTGCTGGATGTTGGCTCCCAATCCAGTGACGATGATCTGATCTTCAACATGATCATAGATCCGCGCGCTGATATTCGCTCTTTTCAGGAGGGAAATCTGCTTATTGTTGATGTCACACCTGAAGACACTGGCCAGCTGGATCCGCGTGTCTCCGGGATACGCGATGAGCTATTTGACAATAGTGATGTGCCGCAAGATGCTGAAAATTTCATAAGTATTCTTGGAGATAAAGCAGCTGCACCTGCTGCGGTTGTGCCTGCCGCACCTGCTGCTGAACAGGCTCCGGTTGCTGTGCCGGGGAGCCTGTTTCCTGCTCCTTACCCCATTCAGACTACTCAGGCAGCCGGGAATGATAGTTCGGACTTTCCGCCGATGCCGTTGCCGGTTGCGAAGCCGGAATTGGAACGTATTGGCGATCCGGTTGACCGGCCAGCTCCGGCTGATGTTCCTCAGTCCAAGCCGACGGAAGAAGGGCTGCGGGCTGAGACTGGCAAAGGGCCAGGTCCAGTTGAAGCGGTTGTTGTAAATGCACAACCTGTTCGCGCTGAGGTGTCGGAAACAGCGCCTGAGGCTGGTGCGACATCTGTTGCTGAGAGTATTCCAGAGACCGATCTCGTTGCTGAGGTTGTGAATGCAGGAGGGCAGACCTCAATACCGGTGGTCGCTGGTTCTGAAAAAAATAGAAGCGCGGCTGTCGTTCCGGCTGCTGCTGCTGCCGCAGCTGTTGTTGTTACTGATGCTGAAGTGGAGTTGCCGATTGCGCGTCGTGCTTCTGCCGAATCCATTATTCAGGAAGAGAATGATGCGGCGGCAGGGGTTGTTGGCGTTGAGACGTATCGCATTGGTCATACCGTTCGTCTCGTGTTTCCTTTTGACAAAGAGGTTGGCGCTGCGGTTTTCCGCCGTGATGGAAAGGTCTGGGCGGTATTCGACAGTGATCAGCACCTGGAGGGGCGCAGTATTCCCGCCGTTTTGAGTGATCTTGCGCGCAATGTGGAACTTGATGAAGTTGACGGGGCGCAGGTGCTTCGGTTTGATTTGAAGCGAAACATGCTGATCTCCATTGAGTATCAGGATGAAGCCTGGGCAATCACTTTGGGGTCGTCAATCTCGACGAAGACTGAAGCGGTTGATGTTGAGCGGAATGTGCAGGGGGATGGCTCCAATGTGCTGCGTCTGCCGTTTGGTGCAAGTGGGCGACTGCATGTGCTGACTGACAAGAGTGTCGGAGACCGGATTTATGTGGTTAGTGGTCCGGCGCCCGTTCGTGGAATTTTGAAGTCACACCGGTTCCCTCAGGTCGAGATCCTGCGTAGCTCTCAGGGGTTGGCGGTGGTTCCCGGTGCAGACGGTATTGATGTTGAGTTGTCGGGCGAAGATCTCGTGATTTCCAAGCCTGACGGGTTAAAGATTTCGAACCGTGGCCTTTCCAGGGACATGACAACAGGCGTCCACGTTAAAGACCCGACACAGCCGGGCCTGATTGAGTTTGTGCAACTGGAGCAGCAAAAGCCTGACGATTATATGCAGAAATTGCGGGCACATGAAGATGCGATTGCGACAGCGGGCCCGGAGCGGCTGAGTGGTCCACGTCTGGACATGGCACGTTTTTTCCTCTCCAGTGGGTTTGCGCAGGAGGCTATTGGCACCTTGCGTATCATGGAAGAAGACGATCCTTTTGTCGGGAAAGATGCGACCTTCAACGTGATGATGGGTGCAGCGCAGATGTTGGCGTCGCGACCGGGGGAGGCGCTGGAGTATCTTGCAGCTCCTGAACTTGCCAGCAGTCCCGATGCTGCGGTGTGGCGGACCTTTGCATATTCTTCGCTGGGGGACTGGCAGGGAGCCCATGCAAATCTTGGGCGGGGCATGGCTGTCGTGGCCAGTTACCCGTTGATGTTACAGGTGAACTTTAATCTTGCAGTTGCCAATACGCATCTGGAACTTGGAAATTATGGCCGGGCGCTGGGGGCTTTGTCGCAGGTTGAGCCTTCTGATTTGAATGAAGAGCAGGCCATTCAGTATGACTTACTGCGTGGACGGATTGCGGATGTTTCTGGTCGTTCGCAGGAAGCGCTGGATGTGTATGATCTGGTGGTGCGCTCAAGCGAGGGAACGGAAGCTGCCGAGGCCAGATTCCTGAGTGTTGAACTGCGGTATCGGGGTGGTATGATTGAGGCGGATGAGGCGCTCTCTGCGCTGGAAGGTCTTGCTGCGTCGTGGCGTGGTGATGAGACTGAGCTGAAGACTTTGCAGTTGATGGCCCGGTTGCATGCGCAGGAAGGTAATTACCGGCGGGCCTTTGAGGCGATGTCTCAGGCTGTCCAGTCTGATGTCGGGGCAGAAATCACGTCGAATATTCAACAGGAAATGGGGGCTGTTTTTGCAACGCTGTTCCTTGAGGGGAAAGCGGAGGCCCTGGAGCCTGTGAAAGCGCTTGCGCTGTTCTATGATTTCCGGGAGCTGGTGCCTGCTGGTCGCCAGGGGGATGAGATGGCGCGAATGCTGGCCAGTCGTCTGATTGATCTGGACCTGCTGGATCAGGCAGCTTCTGTTCTACGACACCAGATCGACAAGCGTCTGAAAGGCGCTGCACGGGCGCAAATTGCGGCTGACCTTGCTGTTGTGTATCTGCTCAACCGGAAGCCCGAGGAGGCGCTGCGTGTGCTTTCGCAAACGCGTCAGGGTCAATTGCCAGCTGGCTTGCAGCGTCAGCGGAACATCGTTGAAGCGCGTGCCCTGAGTGAGAGCGGGCGTTCTGACCTTGCTCTGCAGCTGGTGCGTAACATGAGTGGCTCTGACGTGGAGCGGCTGCGGGCTGATACGCTCTGGTCGGCGCGGTCCTGGCGGAAGGCTGGTGAGCAGTTGGAGCGGATGAACGGCAGTCGCTGGTCTGATCAGCTGCCGCTTGCTGACCATGAGCGTGTTGATGTTATCCGGGCAGCGATTGCTTATACGCTGGCAGAGGATAGCCTGGGTCTTGAGCGGCTGCGCCAGAAGTACTCGCAGAAAATGAGCGAGTCCCCGCAGGCTGAAACATTTGAAGTTGTGACGCGGCCCATCAATGATCGCGGTGTTGAGTTCCTGAGTGTCGCCCGGTCGGTCGGCAGCGGAGATAGTCTGGTCTCCTTCCTTGAGGAGTATAGACGTCAGTATCTCTCTGCAACGCCGATTGTTCCGACTGAGGAAGCTTAACTTTATCGCGAAGACACAATGAGGGAGCCGCTTAAGCTTCTTCTTCCCTGAAACTGCTTCAGTGCCGCATAGCCTTTCATGCGGTATTTTTGTTTAAAGTCAGTCAACGGGTGGTACAAGGCGAACAGGTTTTGCCTGCGGCTAACCGCCGAAACTCCGGACCAGACTGCCCGCGATCAATTGCCAGCCGTCTACGAGCACAAAGAAGATGAGCTTGAACGGCAGTGAGATTACGATGGGAGGCAGCATCATCATACCCATGGACATCAGGACTGATGCGATCACCAGGTCGATGATCAGGAATGGCAGGTAGAGCAGGAAGCCGATTTCAAAGGCGCGGCGCAATTCGCTGATCATGAAGGCTGGCACCAGAACACGCAGGCTCAGTTCCTCTGGCGTTTCCGGGGCAGGGGCCTTTGCGAGTTCCTGAAAGAGCATGAGGTCTGATTGCCGCACTTGTTGGCGCATGAACTGATGGAATGGTTCGGACGCACGTTTGAATGCTTCCTGTGGATCAATGGTTCCTTCGATCATAGGCTTTGCGCCCAGATCCCATGCAGTTTCAAAGGCAGGAGCCATGACGAAGGCTGTCAGGAACATGGCAAGGGACAGCATGACCGCGTTTGGTGGTGCGGTCTGAAGCCCGATTGCAGAGCGGAGCAGTGACAGGACCACAACGATGCGCGTGAAGCTCGTCACCATGATCAGGATGCTTGGTGCCAGAGAAAGCACCGTTAGCAGCATGACCAGCTGAACAGCGCGTTCTGTAACCGAGTTGCCTTCTCCGCCTCCAAAATCAATTGAAATGCTTTGAGCGGCAGCAGGACCGAGCCAGAAAAGCAACAGAGCGAAACCCAGAAGCCCCAGTCGACCTTTGCTTTCGCGCAGCTTTGCTTTCACCATTCCTGCTAAATT
Organism: uncultured Pseudovibrio sp.; assembly: GCA_947502585.1. Classification (GTDB taxonomy): domain Bacteria; phylum Pseudomonadota; class Alphaproteobacteria; order Rhizobiales; family Stappiaceae; genus Pseudovibrio. Next base: position 10,980 of record CANNAV010000027.1, on the reverse strand, counting down.
ATTTTGTGTTGGTCTCAATGTCATCCAGCAGGTCTGCCATTTCCTTTGCGATTCCATCCAGGGCTTCGCCGGGACTTTCTCTGGGTGTTGTACTCTCTGCTTTTTTAGGAGCAGCTTTGGAAACCTCTGGCTTTTCAGCCTTCTCTTCCTGCTTTACAGGTCTGGCAGCTTCAGGGGCTTTTTCCCGCTTGGCTGATTTCCTGTCTGATGTCTTGCTGCTGGCTTTTGTGTCTTCCGGCTTAGGCACTGACTTTTCAGCCTTCACGACAGATTTTTCGGTTGTAGCCTCCGGCTTTGGTATGGCGTTTTTTTCTTTTTGCACCTTTGCCAGTGTCTCAGTTACCCGCGGCCGCATGAATGCATTTGCTGCGTTCGCTGCCGGACGCTTCAAAGGCGGTTTCATCGCGGATTTGGGAAGCTGCCTGGATGCTGCCGGTGCTTCTGTTCCGGGCGCCTCCGGTCCAGGTGCAGGCTTTTCCAAAACCCTCTCCGGCACTGACGCGATCGGTTCTGCCTGCTTCAAGGCTGGTTTGGCCTGTGAGGGACTGAGTGAGCGTGCTGCGATTGGGCGTGCCTCTACTTTTTGAACACCACGTGCGCCGCCGATGGTTGGTGTCTGCAATGCAGCAGGTCTGCCTGCTTGCGCAGTTGCCGATACAGAGGCGGCTGGTCTTATCAAACGCGCAGGTGTCATGTGTGCAGCCGGTGTTGTCCGGGAGGCCGGTGCTGCCTGAGGGACTGCAGCAACTTTCTCTGTGATCGTAGCTTTCGCCGCTGGAGTTTGCGCAGGTGCAGTCATGGCAGGGCGTATAGGCGCCTTCACTTCTGGTTGTTTCTTTGTATCATTTCGATTTGAGATTGCGGTTTTTATCTCCGCTGCTGCAAAGGATTCTGCTTCGCCCCAGTTCAGGTGTGCTGTTGGTTCTTCTGAAGGGGGCGTTTGCTCTGGTGTTGCCTGTGTTGTGCCGACTTGCCCGTTTCCGGTAAACATCTGTCCGTGGGTCGGCACGGCAACCGGCATGCCGCGGATGATACCTTGCTCAACGATAATGTCATTAGCGCCACCAATCATGATGAGGTGTTCAACATTATCTCGGCGGACAAGTAGCAATCTGCGCCGCGCATCAATGTCAGCTGCATCCATGATTGCAAGACGAGGTTGGCGACTTCGTGAACCTTTGTAACTGGTTCTTGCAAAGCGTTTCAAAAGTGGAATGCAGACCGCGATGAGAACTGCGATAATCAACAGTGCCAGTACGACGGCAAGAAGCTGAGCGCTTCCCTGCGACATACCAGTGGTTTGGGCCAGCCAGTCAGGCATGAATGTTCCTCAGATCGTGTTCAACATTCAACGGACCGCTCTTTTAACCAGACAGCCCGGAACCGGGGTACGAATCCCCCATTAACTCATGTGCGCATTTGTAGCCGAAAGTTAATGCAGAATGAACAGTTCAGTGGGACGAAGTTGTTGGCCTTACCCGAATTTTTACGGGAAAATTACGAATTATCGCTTTTGGGCGGGAGAATTTTGCTGGCCCGGCAAATTTTTCCACTTCCCGGTCCGGATTTTCTTAACAGGTGCTGAAGCCTGTAATCCTGTTCATCCCTCCGGCGCACTCCAGATTTTGCTATTTCTCTGCTTTTAAAGGATTATTTGGTTAGTAAGTATTAACGGAAGATTAATTTTAACTTTTTGTTAACCAGTATCCCGGCACTTTCTACCTAGTTTAACTTAACATTTCTGTTCTCAAAGGTTGTGCAGTCAGATGGCCTTAACTGATCTTCCTATGTTTCAGGCGCTGCGCCAAAAAATGCAGTGGCACCAACAGCGTCAGGGGGTGCTGGCTGAAAATGTAGCCAATGCAGATACGCCTGGTTACCGCAGCAAGGACCTCAGGGATCTGAACTTCCCGGAGATGGTTGATGCCGGGCAGGCTGCTGATGCATTGCGCCCTGTGGCGACCAGTGCCGGACACATCACGAGTGGCGGGATAAATGCTGGCGCCGGGAGTAAGGTGCACAAGACATCCAGCTTTGAAAGTACCCCGGATGGCAACAGTGTGGTTCTTGAAGAGCAAATGATGAAGATCGCTGAGAACCAGATCGATTATCAGACAGCGACCAGCCTCTATACGCGCAGCCTTGGCATGCTCAAAACTGCGCTTAGATAATGAATGAGAGCCGTTGCTTTGATGTGGTTTGCATTGAGGTAAGTGTGGGAGGACCCCATGGACTTTATTAAGTCGATGTTTATCGCGGCGTCCGGGCTGAAGGCTCAGACGGGCCGCATGCGGGTGATTGCAGAGAACATTGCCAACGCTGATTCCACTGGTCAGACACCGGGTGAAGATCCGTATCGCCGTAAGGTTCCCACATTCACAAACAGCTTTGACAGCAAAGTGGAAGCTGAGCTGGTGAAGCTTGGCAACGTGCGTGAAGATCAGAGCGAGTTCAAGATCCGGTATGAGCCGGACCACCCCGCGGCCAATGACAAGGGCTACGTGAAGTTGCCCAATGTTAATACCATTGTTGAGATGGCGGATATGCAGGAGGCAACCCGCTCTTATGAAGCGAACCTGAATGTGGTGAAGTCATCCCGTTCCATGATGCAGAAAACGCTCGATATTCTTAAAGGTTGATGACCGGTTGGCTGATACCGGAAGGAGATACAACAATGTCTAATGCTTCTATTGCTGCAAGTGCTTATGCAAACACAGCAAAGCTGAGCAATCCACTTGAAGATGCCAGTGCGGGTGCTGACAAGAGCGATGCTTTTGGCAATATGGTACAGTCCGCGATCAGCGAAATCAATGAGAGTGGTCAGGTTGCTGACGTGCAGTCTCTCAATCTGTTGCAGGGCAAAGCCAATGTGGTGGATGTGGTGACAGCGGTTGCTGAGACTGAGCTTGCGCTTGAAACTGTGGTTTCAGTTCGTGATCGCGTTATTTCTGCGTATGAAGAAATTATGCGGATGCCGATCTGACAGCCTGGCTATATATGTCAGGGCCGGGGTGATGAGCAAGATGGTGGTTTGAGCAGGATGAGCGGAGCGGAAGTGCTGGATATTGCCAGCGAAGGTATATGGACGCTTATTCTGGTGTCCGCTCCTGTGATGCTTATCGGGCTTCTGGTTGGCGTTATTGTGGCGCTGTTTCAGGCGTTGACACAAATTCAGGAACAGACACTGGTGTTCGTTCCAAAGATCCTGAGTATTTTTATTGCGTTGCTCGTGACACTTCCTTTTATGGGGGAGTTGATGAATTCTTTTACTAACCGCATTGCCGTGTTGATTATCTCCGGATATTAAGCGAGATACAGCACAGGATGGCGTGCATTTCAGGGGCGAATTTGTGACGATCAATCTGGATTTTTTACCGGTGATCGTTATGGGATTCCTGCTGATGTTTGCCCGCATCGGGACGATGTTCATGCTCGTGCCTGCATTCGGCGAATCCATGATTCCAGTCCGTGTCCGTTTGACCATCGCACTTTTGATGACTTACGTATTGCTGCCGATCAACATAGACCTGTATCCGGCGGATGCCATGAGCAGTCTGCCGCGCCTGCTGGGATTGCTGGGCGGAGAGTTGCTGGTGGGGTTCTTCATTGGCCTGTCGATGAAACTGATTTCCTACGCTCTTTCTACAGCCGGTACGATCATGGCCAACCAGTCCGGCCTTGCCTTCGCGATGGGTGGTGATGCAACGAATTCCGGCCAGCAGGGCGCGTTGATGGGCAACTTTCTGAACGTGCTTGGCATCTGCATGGTTTTTGTAACCAACTTGCATTACGTAATGATTGCAGCCATGCAGGACAGTTTCACGCTGTTTCCTCCGGGCAGTCCGTTGCCGGTTGGTGATCTTTCAGCCCAGGCGATTGTTACGGTTACGCACATGTTCTCTGTTGCCGTTCGTATGGGCGCACCGTTTATTGTTGTCGGGATTGTATTTTACTTCAGTCTGGGCCTGCTCAATAAGCTGATGCCGCAGATGCAGATTTTTTTCATCGCTATGCCGGTTAACATTCTGATTGGGTTTGGTATCTTCCTGCTGCTGCTTTCAACTCTGATGGGTTTTTACCTGACGGAGTTCCGAAACGCGCTTCAGCCGTTCCTGTTGAACTGACGGGGGATGTGATGGCTGAAGATACCGACGATTCGGAGAAAACCGAGGACCCCACCCAAAAACGGCTTGATGATGCATTCGAGAAAGGGGACATCCCGAAATCGCAGGAAGTGAGCGCCTGGTTCTCATTGTTGGGGACCGCATTGGTGATCTCTTTCCTTGCGCCTGCGATGGTTAGGGGCATTTCTACTATTTTAAAGGGCTTTTTTGCCCATGCAGACACGATTGCTGTTGATCCGGGTGCTCTTGTTTTTCTTTTGGAAATAACTGGGCCTGAAATACTTGGTGTGGTGGCACTGCCGCTGCTCACGCTTCTGGTGCTTGCCGTCGTTGGTAATGTGGTTCAGCATAAACCACTTTGGACAGCTGAACGGCTGAAGCCGAAGTTGAACAAAATCTCGCTGCTTTCAGGAATGAAGAGACTGTTTTCCAAAGACAGTCTTGCGAACTTTCTGAAAGGGATTGTGAAGATCATAGCGGTTGCCGTGGTTGTCTTTCTGGTGCTGTGGCCGGAAAGAGACCGTCTGGATACAGTCGTGTTCAGAGAAACGGGCTTTGTGCTGGAGGAGGTCCGTGAACTTGCTGTTATGGTGATTGGAGCAATTCTTGCGCTTATGACTGTTGTTGCCGGGGTTGATCTGGTCTGGCAGCGGAAAAAATGGTTTGAAAAGCAAAAGATGACACAGCAGGAAATTAAAGAGGAATACAAGCAATCTGAGGGTGATCCGAAGATTAAGGCTAAAATTCGAGAGTTGCGCCTTCAACGTTCACGCAACAGAATGATGGCAAGTGTGCCGAATGCGACAGTGGTTATTACAAACCCGACCCACTACGCGGTTGCTCTGAGCTATGAAGAAGGCATGGGGGCACCGCAATGTGTTGCGCTCGGGGTGGATCAACTGGCGCTGCGCATACGAGAGGTTGCGAAGGAATCAGATGTGCCGATCGTGGAAAACCCACCATTGGCACGTGCGTTGTATGCAACGATAGAATTGAATGATTATGTGCCTGAGGAGCACTACGCCGCGGTTGCAAAGGTGATTGGTTATGTCATGCAGCTGCGTAAAAAGAAGAGCTGGCGGTCTTAACGGTACATGTTAGCCGGTGTGTCGGCTTTGGAGCGGACTATTCTCATGGCACGATGGAGTCACATCGTCTGCGTGACAGCCGCAGAGAGGGTAAGATGACGAAGACCGAAGCACGACGACCTGAGCCGGTGATAGACAGGACAGACAAGAGCGGCAGCCTGGGGGCTTTGATGCTGCTTGCATTGGGCCTTGTCGCGGCGACAGCCGCCTTCGCGTTGATGCGCAAAGAACAGGCGGAGCCCTATATTCTCGGGCTTTTGGGTGTCCTGGCCGTTGTCGGGGTGTTCTCTCTTTTTGCTATGGCAATTGGGCTTTTGCGGTTTATATCCAAGTCGCATCGCAATCCACTTGCTGAATCCTTCATGAACTCGCTGGATGATGGTGTGCTGCTGACTGATCATAATGGCCGCATCATCTACGCCAACCAGTCCTATGCCGAGTTGACCGGTGCGCGTGGATCAGCGGATGTGCGTACAGTGGAGCGGGTGTTCTCTTCAGACCCGGATGCTGCTGATGCCATCTTCCGGCTGTCACAAGCGGTGCGGAGCGGACGCTTTGCTACAGAAGAAGTGCGCCTGCCAAATGCGGTTGGGGAGGTTGCCAGCGGTGCACGCTGGTACCGCATCGCCGTTCGGCCACTGGATCAGAATGCAGCGGTTGGCGTTGAAAGCGGCATTACCATCTGGCAGGTCTCTGATATCACCCGTGACCGTACTGAACAGGAAAATTCCTTCCAGGAGTTGCAGAGAGTTATCAATTTCCTTGATCATGCGCCCTGCGGGTTCTTCTCCTCCGACAGCAATGGTAAGCTGGTTTACCTGAATGCGACGCTTGCTGACTGGCTTGGCTATGACCTCACCCGGTTCATCTCCGGCGAATTGTCTTTAAAAGACATAGTGCGCGGTGAAGGGGCAGCTCTTGTTGAGGCCTTGCAGGGTGCTGAAGGAGAAGTCAAAACCGAGAGCTTTGATATTGATCTGGTGACCCGTAGCGGTACGGGGCTGCCTGTGCGCCTTGTTCACCGTGTTCCGTTTGGAGCTGACGGGCTTTCTGGCGACAGCCGTACGCTTGTCATCAACCGCTCTGCGGGCAATGATGATGAAGAAGCATTGCGGGCTGCTGAAGTTCGCTTCTCACGCTTCTTCAACAATACGCCTGTCGCGATTGCCTCTATCGACAAAAATGGCCTTGTGGAACGCACCAATGGCCCGTTCATGCGATTGTTTGAGCAGGGTGAGGGCCTTGGCAAGGATGTGAAGCTCACCGAGTTCGTTGTTGAAACTGACCGTGTTGCTTTGCAAAGTGCACTTGAGGAAGCTGCGCTGGGCAAGAGCGAGATTGCGCCACTTGACGTCTCGCTCAAAGGAAATGGCGATCCGCGTTCCGCGACTTTTTACGTATCTGCGGTGCAAGGCGGGCAGGCCGGTGAAGATGCGGCGGTGATCTATGTTCTGGAAACCACTCAGCAACGTGCGCTCGAAGCCCAGTTTGCGCAGAGCCAGAAGATGCAGGCGATTGGTCAGCTGGCAGGTGGCGTTGCGCATGACTTCAATAACGTTCTGACAGCCATTATAGGGTTCTCTGATCTGCTGCTGGCAAGTCATCGCCCGACGGATCCGGCATTCCAGGACATCATGAACATAAAGCAAAATGCGAACAGGGCTGCTGGCCTAGTGCGTCAGTTGCTCGCGTTCTCACGTCGCCAGACCTTGCGCCCTCAAGAACTGGTACTGGTGGATGTGCTTGCTGATGTTTCCATTTTGCTGGATCGCCTGCTTGGCGAGCAGATTGAACTGAAGCTTGTTCACGGCCGGGAGCTGTGGCCTGTTATGGCGGACGTGAACCAGTTGGAGCAGGTAATTGTCAACCTTGCAGTGAATGCACGGGATGCGATGGAAGGTGGAGGCCATGTCTCCATTCGTACGCTTAACGTGGAAGAGGCTGCTTCCAAAACCTATGAGAATACGCCCGGTATGCCTCAGGGTGAATATGTTCTGATTGAAGTTGCTGACAATGGCCACGGCATGTCGCAGGATGTGATGGAAAAGATCTTTGAACCGTTCTTCTCGACCAAAGATGTTGGCAAAGGAACGGGGCTGGGACTCTCAACTGTTTATGGCATCGTGAAGCAAACCGGTGGCTATGTGTTCTGCACCAGCGAAGTGGGCGTGGGGACGATATTCCGCATCTTTCTGCCACGTCATATCTCCACTGAGAAGGAAGAGGTTGTTGAGGTCAAATCGGAAAAAGAAGTGACCGAAGCAGACCTGACAGGTTCTGCCACCATTCTTCTTGTTGAGGATGAAGAGGCTGTGCGGGCCTTTGCGGCACGGGCCTTGAGTGGCCGCGGTTACGAAGTGTTTGAGGCTGATTCCGGCACTGAGGCACTGGAGATTATGAAAGAAACAGGCGGCGCGGTTGACCTTGTGGTTTCTGATGTGGTGATGCCGGAAATGGATGGGCCGAGCCTGCTTATTGAGTTGCGCAAGACGCGTCCTGACCTGAAGATCATCTTTGTTTCCGGGTATGCTGAGGATGCGTTTGAGAAGAACCTGCCAGCAGAAGAGAGCTTCACGTTCCTGCCAAAGCCGTTCACGCTAAAACAGCTTGCGACAACAGTGAAGGAAACGCTGGAAGCCAAAACGCAGGAGCGGGTCTAGTTTAATGCTTTAAAGCAAAAGGCCGGAGAGGTGAGAAGCGCTCTGACCTTTTTTACTATCGGATGAATCAGCAGCCTGCAGATGATTCCGCATTGGCCTTCAAGCGCTGTAGGCTCTGCATGGAACCAGGGTTTCCTGGTAGGCGGAAAGACTGTTCTTGCGGGGTGTAGATGTTGTTAACCAGTGCAAGGTCCTGAACGACATTGGTCCGGCACTGAGCACCGGAAAAACGTACGCGAATACGGTAGGCACGCTCGCCAGAATCGGAAGGGCCAAACTCATTGTCCAAAACAGCATTGGTGCCGCGCACATAACTTTCCATGACAACCATATTGGGCTCATTCTGCTGTACGATGGTGCCGCGGGCACTTGCGCTGTTGACCAGCGTTGCGCGAACTACTTCGGGTGAAGCGTTGATCTGAATGCTCTGAGAATCTGCGTCTGCGCGAATAGCAGGTTGACCACTGCGATTGGATGGGCCGCTTTGGCAAGCTGCCAGAGCGGCTGTTAATCCTATAAAAATATATTTCTTCATAGCGTAAATCCTGCGGGTGACAAAAACAGAAGCAGCTGCCGCCAACCGGGAAATTCTGTTTGGCGTGATTTCAATGGAGCCTCCCATATATAGGGTCGGCCATTCTTGCATATGCCCGCCAGATGGCGTTTTGATGAGACCATATGACCACGAGATGCAGATGCGCCAATAGAAACACAGCGATGTAAAGTTCTGTAGCTTTAGAACACTTAAAATAATCGGGACTGAAAAACAACGGAATCTTTTGATGAAAGAGATATGAAAGTCTTTGCATGATCTGAGTTGGCTGAAAGTGCCGCAGGGCGAGAAACAGCGGAGACTGCATAAAAAAATCCGGGTAGGACGGACCAGCCCGGATTTATAATTTGCCCGGTGCAAAATTGCTTACGCAGCCAAGCCACAAGCAATTTTTGTTGCAAGTTTCGCGTTGTTCTTAACCAGCGCAATGTTGGTTGCAAGGCTACGGCCCCTGGTACGCTCGAGGATGTCTTGCAGCACGAATGGTGTTACTTGCTTGCCAGTGATGTTTTGCTCTTCGGCTGCCTGAATGGAGGCATCAATGAACACCTGCATTTCATCAGAGGGGATTTCATCTTCTGCAGGTACCGGGTTGGTGACGAGCATGCCGCCGTGGTCGCCAAATGTTTCGCGGAACCTGATCAACCTGGAGATGTCGGAGGCGTCGTCCAGGCTGTAAGGTGCTTTGATCTTTGAATCGCGGGACCAGAAAGCAGGCACATTTTCACAGTTAAAACCAATAACCGGGACGCCGCGTGTTTCCAGAACTTCGAGAGTCTTTGGAATGTCGAGCAGGGCTTTTGCGCCTGCGGAAACAATACAAATCGGTGTGCGGGACAGCTCTTCCAGGTCAGCAGAGATATCGAAGCTGGTTTCTGCACCTTTGTGGACTCCGCCGATGCCGCCGGTTGCAAACACGCGGATGCCGGCTGCGTGTGCTGCCATCATTGTTGCGGCTACGGTTGTGGAGCCATTTTTGCCCAATGCCATGGCGAAGGAGAGATCCGCGCGGGAGCACTTCATGACGTCTTTGGCATTTGCCAGTTCTTCCAGTGTGCTGTCTTCCAGACCTACATGGAGGTCGCCATTCAGCACAGCGATTGTAGCAGGGACTGCGCCACCGTCGCGGATGATCTGCTCTACTTCGCGGGCAGTCTCAACGTTTTGCGGGTACGGCATACCATGGGTAATGATTGTGGATTCCAGGGCAACAACAGGAGCGCCGTTACTCAGAGCATCTGAAACTTCTTTTGAATGATGGATTTTAATTGAACTTCCCATGGTTTTACCAGTCTTTCATATGTTGTTGGTGCTTAGGCCTGTTCTGATAGACGAGCTTTAAGCGATTGGGGTGAAAGTGTTTCTGGCGCGGCGCCAGTCGCTTCCACTGTAATGGATGCAGAGGCAAGGCCGCTTTTTACTGCTGAAACCGGGGCTTCATTGAGGCAGCTTGCATAGAGAAAGCCTGCAATGAATGCATCACCGGCACCGGTGACATCCACGGGTACAACAGAAAAAGGAGTGTGCGAGCTTGTGCTGCCGGCACAGTGAAGAGCCAGAGGCATGTTGGAGTTGCTGACCAGAACAGTTGGTATGCCGGCAGATGCCAGCTTCCGGGCTAATTCCTCAGCTGAGAATTCGTCTGGTTTGCATCCTAAAAGAGCCGTGGCTTCATCTGTGTTAGTAAAAAGAATGTCGATTTTTGAAAGGAGAGGGCGCAATTTAGGCGCCTTCGCAATTGAGACAGTGTCTGCTGCGAGAAGGCGGTGCCCCTTGGCATTGGCAAGAGAGAGAAGCGTTGCTTCTTCCAGATTGGTTTCGCAGAGCCAGATATCGCAGTCCAGCAAAGCCTGCGGGATTGGATGGGCATCTGAAAAACTCACCTTTGCTGTGATCTCGCTGTCTGAAATAGCGCAGAACAAAGTGCCATCCGGATTGTGGAGGGCCAGATAGGATCCGGTTCTCCCACCTGGGACAATGGTGATACTGGAAGTATCGATCCCGCATTCTGACAGACTTTTTGCAAGGAATGTTCCGTCGGCATCATCGCCCAGACATCCATGCATCGTTGGTTGCAGGCCCAGCCTGGCCAGTGCTCGTCCAATGTTTGCTCCAACACCTCCTGCACGGGAGATGATTTTCCCGGGTGTTGAAGTATCCGGCCTGAACGGTCGATCTGCGTGGGCAATCCTGTCCAGATGGATTGCTCCGATTACTCCGACCTTTTTAGACGACATAACCAATTCTTCCTCCCGACATCGGAAGACTGTTGATATGCAATGTGGCTGGCCAAAGCAAGCCACGCGCAAATACCGACTGTGGGTGATGTAAAGAAGGGTCAGGTCCCAGGTCTGCTGTAAATTCAGATTACAGGTTTGTCGGGTTAATCGTAATCGTCAGCTTATACCAACCGTCCCAATCATTGACTCGTGTTTATTTGTTTCCTTTTGGTGTTACTTGTGATTGCCTATTGAAGTAGGCTCTTTATGGGTTCCGGGGAGTTGGGGTTATTAAGATACTATTGATGGAAATGACCATCGTCGATCTGTAAAACT
>CANNAV010000026.1 GCA_947502585.1 uncultured Pseudovibrio sp. | reverse complement strand
GCGGGATAATTTGCATTTAAAAATAACCCGCCTTGTTTGTTAGGATTTCGTGTCTTTCGGGCACGGAGAACCAGCCAAGTGTTAGTCATGGAAAGCGGTGTTGTCTACACGATCTTCGCGTCTTGCCAGATCGAAGCGACCAACGAGCCAGCCGTTCTTTATCATTCGGTAGCTGGCAAAGGCCCGCTGTGGTGTCGCCCAATGGCAGAGTTTACAGACGGGCGCTTTGTGCCCGTCAAATTGCAACAGTCTTGAAAGGTCCAATTTGTAGGAGGAGAGATGGAACAGAGAACCACAGTGCATCGCCGCAATATGCATCACTGGGACATTGCGGGCAAAGAGGGCCAATTGTTTCGCCTTCGTGGAGAGTCGGGAGGTTACAAGGTTTTTGATGAACGTGAGCGCATGATCATACAAGAGGGCTCTGTGAATGATTTTCCCTCATTGCGAATGGCAATGGGCTTTGTCTGCTCAGAACTGATGAGTGAGCCGAGTTCACAACAATCCAACAGTCCCAGAAGGGCGGGCAGTTGATAAATGATAATGAACAATGAATTCCAGGAGTTTCTTAGCAGTGAATTAAGTAAGAACCACGATGCTGTAGCCATATGGTCCGTTCAAAACCTGCCGTACGAGACCACAACGCGCCAGATTCACGGCCTGATCAATTTCATGGATCACCTCACTAATCAGGTGAGTGAGGATGCTTTTCGCATTGGTGTGAAGGCTCAAAAAGAACCTCAAAACAAACAATCCAACTAATGCCGGGGGTGAGATGCTGAAATACTTCCTGTCATGGCTGGCTAAATTCTGCGGAGAGCACCCCGCAAGACTATCTTCCAATTTGATGGAGGCTTGATGCATTGCGGACAAACTCACCATTCAAGCAAACCGATATCTTTCGGGCGATCAAGGGGGCCGAAAAGGCTGGCTTTTCTGTACGCTGCGTCGAAATTAAAACAGATGGAACAATACGCCTTAGTTCTGAAGTGACCGTTACCGACAACAGGGAACCACCCAAGGTCAGCTCAATATGAGACAGAAGAGAAAGCGCCTCCCGTACATTCTGCGGGAGGTTGGGCGCGGGAAGGTCTTTTGGTACTTCAGGCGGGGGAAAGGCCCTAGAAGCCGCCTTCCCGGCGAGTACGGCTCCGATGAGTTCATGGAAGCCTATACAGCCGCTCTCCGCGGCGCTGATGCACCTCCGAAGAAGAAACGCGAAGAGGACACTCTTGGCTGGCTGATAGACCAATATCTCTCAAGTCCCGATTTTTCCTCATTGAAGGAAAGCACACAAGCAATGAAAACAAACTTCTTAAACAACTTGCTAAAGAGAGCGGGCATCATCCACTTGAGGCGATTGATGCCTCTACGATCCAAGGTGGGAGAGATAAGCGAGCAAGTACTCCTGGGGCAGCAAACAATTTTCTAAAACACATGTCGGCGATGTACAAATGGGCTATCAGCAATAAGAGCATACCCATCACCGGGAACCCTACCCGCGACGTGCCCCGACTGAAGAGTAAATCTGACGGTCATCATACGTGGACGCCTGAGGAAGTTGAACAGTACAGGAACTGTTGACCACTTGGGACACGCGAACGCCTTGCACTTGAAGTGCTGGCTTTTCCGGGCTGCGACGCGGGGATGTTTGCAGGGTTAGCCCTGCCCACGTCAAGGACGGGGTAATAAGCTTCTCAACAGAAAAGGGAGAGGTGGAAATACATCTGCCGATCTTGCCACCCCTTCAGGAAGCAATCGATACAACACCGCATGGGGTTAGCTACGTCGGTAAAGAAGACCAAACGCCATACACAAAGGAATCGTCGGAAACTGGTTTAGGGATTGTTGTGTCGCGGCGGGTGTGCCCGGTCGTGCCCATGGAATGAGGAAAGCAGCTGCGACATTGGCCGCTGAAAACGGTGCGACTGCTTCTCGGCTAAAAGCAATCTTTGGCTGGACGACAGATGATATGCCAACTCGTTATACGCGTAAAGCAAACCGCAAGAAAATGGCAGAGAAAGCTATGAAAACGTTGCAACGGAACCCCTAACTGTGAACCCGTTAGGGGTTTTTGTTCTTTAATTATAAGCAATATCTGATAGTTACAAAATTATGTTGATCTTAGGAGGATTCGAATGGCTGCCCACGGCTCCAAAAAAGTGATATTCGCCGCCCTTGCTGGCAACACACTCATTGCAATCACCAAGTTTGCTGCCGCAGCCTATACCGGTTCAGCCGCAATGCTGTCCGAAGGCATTCACTCGCTCGTTGACACGGGAAACCAGGGCCTTTTGCTGCTGGGCATGAAGAGAGCCGAAAAGCCTGCAGATGACAAGCATCCGTTCGGATACAGCTCGGAGATTTATTTCTGGGCATTTGTCGTTGCAATCATGATCTTCGCAGTCGGCGCAGGCATTTCACTTTACGAAGGCATTCAGAAAATTCGCAATCCTCACCCGATTGAATCTGCTCTGATCGCTTACATCGTCCTTGGACTGGCAATTATTTTTGAAGGCTGGGCCTGGACAGTTGCCTATAAAGAATTTAAAAAAAACAAAGGCAGGCGACCCTTCCTTGCCGCAGTACGCGATAGTAAAGATCCGACAGTTTTCACTGTACTTTTCGAAGACACCGCTGCAATGCTCGGCCTGCTCGCAGCACTTGTCGGCATCTACGGCGCCCAAACCTTTGAAATCGCATGGATGGACGGAGCGGCCTCAGTTGTTATTGGCCTGATTCTAGCTGGAACAGCCTTTGTTCTGGCATTAGAAACCAAGGGCCTCCTCATCGGCGAAAGCGCTTCTGACGAGCTTGTCGCCTCCGTGCGGGCAATTCTGCAAGCACCGGCAGCCGTCAAAGGTGTAAATGAAATCCGCACCCTGCACCTGGGTCCAAATGATGTCCTTCTCGCAGCCTCTCTGGATTTCGAAGATGCCCTGACAGCAGGCGCTGTTGAAGAAGTCATCTTCTCACTGGAAGATACGATCAAACGAGCGCAACCACTGATCGGGCGCGTGTTCCTGGAGGTTCAGGCGGCGCGCGACCACCAGATTCATGAAGGCGAATAAATTACGCGTCTGGAGAAACACAGATAACCCCTTATGAAGCTTATACATTTAGAATTCTGGAGCAGACAATGACCATACTTGTAACAGGCGGCTGCGGATATATCGGAAGCCACATGACATGGTGCCTTCACGATGCCGGAGAGGATTTTGTCGTTATAGACAACCTGACAACCGGCTTTGACTGGGCCATTCCGCAAAGCACCCGACTTTACGAAGGCGACATCACAGATCCTGACCTGCTTCAGGCTATCTTTCGCAACCACGACATTTCTGCGGTCATCCACTTCGCCGGCTCTGTTATTGTTCCGGAATCTGTGTTTAACCCATTGAAATATTACGGAAATAACACATCATCGTCACGTGCATTAATTGAAGCCTGCGTGAAGAATAACATTAAGCATTTCATTTTCTCATCAACCGCAGCTGTTTACGGCGACCCGGCAGTTATCCCGGTTTCTGAAGATACCCCCCTAACTCCCTTAAGTCCTTACGGCACCTCCAAGCTAATGACAGAACTTATGCTGCGTGATACTGCTGCTGCACATGAGTTCAAATACACTGCTTTACGCTATTTCAACGTGGCAGGTGCTGATCCAGAAGGGCGTACCGGGCAGTCTACCCAAAATGCGACACACCTGATTAAAGTAGCTTGCGAAGCTGCTCTCGGCAAACGTACCCATCTCGGTATATTTGGGGATGACTTCGACACGCCGGATGGAACCGGAGTACGCGACTACATCCACGTCTGCGACCTTGCAAGTGCACACTACCTCGCACTGAAACGCCTGCGGGACGGCGGCGACAGCATTATCATGAACGCAGGCTACGGTGACGGCTATTCAGTCCAGCAGGTCATCGATGCTGTGAAAACCGTTTCAGATGTTGATTTTGAAGTGAGGAAAGAGCCGCGTCGTGCCGGAGACTCTCCAAAGGTTGTCGCAGATAATTCCCGGATCATGAGCAACCTGGAATGGAAGCCCCGGTTTGATGACCTGCCGACAATCGTAAAACACGCGCTGAACTGGGAGAAAAAACTACAGTTTAAAAATAGCCTTTAAGCGCTAGTGTGCCGATTGAGATTCTCAATCGGCACACTCACTTGCCAGCAAAAACCGCCTCATCTATGGAATGCGAATAACGCGATCTCCGGGCTTAATACCCAGCTCAGCTGCTCGCCCCGCTAAAACCTCTAAAACATACCGGGAAGGTAAACCGGAAGGAATAATCTCCTCAGAGTACGGCACTGTATTTGCGGCAATGCTTTTGATCTTATAATCAGACCCAATGAAAATGATATCGAGCGAACTCGGGGTGTTCTTCATCCAGAAGTACTGAAGACCCGACTGCGGAAAAATGAACAGCATCCCCTGATCAACTGCCAAGTCTGTCCGGCCCATCAAGCCCTGAGCTCTTTCAGCAGCCGTTTCAGCGATCTCAACCTGAAACTCATGTGTTCCATTTGTACTGCGGACTTCAAGTGTTTCAGTTCTCACACCCGTTGCAACCGCTGATGTTATACCCAGCATAACAAAAATAAATGCAATTCGAAGAACCGTCATAAAGCCTTAAACCTCTTTTTCATTAGCATTGAGCCAAAGAAAAAACCCTGGCAAGGCACCAGGGGTTTAAAATCAGCAACTCTCAGGAATGTGATCTAAAACGATCAGACTCCTGTCAATGAGATGCCGGAATGTAAGTACCATTCCCAACTGGACGAACTTCTGCTGCCATCTTGCCTTTCGGCCCATCACCAAAGCGTACCTGCACCTTTTGTCCCGGCCGCAACTCGGTAATACCGAAACGGCGCAGTGTTTCCATATGAATAAAAATATCCTCAGTGCCTTCGCCGCGCGTGAGGAAACCAAAGCCCTTGACACGGTTAAACCACTTCACTTCAGCTTCAATAAAGCTGCCTTCAGCCGTAACCTGCACATGTGTTCGGGAAGGTGGCAACTGAGATGGATGAACCGCATAACTCTCATCCATGGAAAGGATGCGCATCGCCTGTAATCCCCGCGGACGATTGAGCACCTCACAAACAACTCGCGCACCTTCATAAGCCGTCTGATATCCGTCCCTGCGCAGGCATGTAACATGCAACAAGACGTCAGGCAGATCGTCTTCGGGTTCTACAAAGCCATAGCCTTTACCAATATCAAACCACTTAATTGTTCCTGCTACCTGAAGAACATCTAAGGCTGTATCGTCAACCAGGTCCTCGACAGAGCCTACCTGAGGCGCCGTTTTTACCACCATGATGAATGCCCCGAAATTTGCCGCATTTGAAATGTAACACCCGGTCAAAACCGAACACCACTTGATTCCACAAATAGAATATCATCACGCCCGACGGCAAAAAGGTAAAAAATTAACGAAAAGCTAAATGATCCCCCATTGATTTGGTTAGTGTTGTCCTTTCAACACCATTTACCTGATATTTGGAGGGGTATAGCTAACATTACTGAGGTTTTTATCCCGTGGATCACCGCGTTACTTCCAAAGCCTCCGTTCATCATCAGATACACACTATTGCGGAGCACGCCCTGCAGGCTCCGAACCTGGAAATACTGGGCGTCCTTCTCTTGAAGCACTTTTCGCGCCAGTTTCGCCAGAATTCAACCTCTGCTGGTTTTCATTTCATGAGCCAATCCCTTAAATGAAAGAGTTCGACATGCGCTATCTGCACACCATGGTCCGCGTCAAAAACCTTGATGAATCCCTGAACTTTTATTGCAATATCTTTGGGCTGGAAGAAGTTCGGCGCCACGAAAGCGAAGCCGGGCGCTTCACGCTCGTTTTTCTGGCAGCAGCTGAAGACAAAGAGAGCTTCAACACATCCTCCACCCCAGCCCTTGAGCTGACCTATAACTGGGATTCTGAAGAATACGCAGGAGGTCGCAACTTCGGCCACCTTGCCTATGAAGTCAGCAATATCTATGAGACCTGCGAGAAGCTTAGGGCAGCAGGCATCACCATCAACCGCCCACCACGTGATGGCCATATGGCATTCATTGTTTCTCCGGATGGAATATCCATCGAGCTTTTACAAAAGGGTCGAAACCTTGAGCCAGCCGAACCGTGGCTCTCCATGGGCAACACAGGAAGCTGGTAATTCCAAAACATACTTTGCAGCGTCTCAATCTCTATTGAGGCGCTGAAATCTAACAATAATTCAGAATAGAACAGACCATTTCCATATTTGTGGATTTTTTGAATTACAAAATTTCAAACACTGGACAATCTCCTGCTGAAAATTTATAAGCCCTCTCACAGTGTGCTACATAGTACAGGATCTGTAGAGTGCGCCCATCGTCTAGCGGTTAGGACGCCGCCCTTTCACGGCGGAAACAGGGGTTCGATTCCCCTTGGGCGTACCAATTATTCCCTTTTAAATTCACTCGCTGTTACTACCGTATTTCCATATGCGCTATTTCTGTAATTCCGAGAGCATGTATCGGCTGCATACCCCAACAACAAACACCTCCTTTCGCTTCACTTCAAGCCAAAACCTTCAGTCGCAACCATTCCGCTTCAGCCCACGGGAAATCACGAGGTAAGACCTCTACCACATCATTCTCTCAGCAAGACTACGCATTGGAAGGAAAAAACCCGGCAGTGAAACAATGCTCACTCCCGGGTATATTGAATTGCGTGCTTAACTTTGAGCATGTTACGTTCATATGCATTCACAAGTCATACTCAAAGTCCCTGTTTTCATGCGCATTCTTATCCGAAAACCGGAGCCACTTTTCTGGAGTACGCTCTAGAACGGAATCTCATCGTCCATTCCGCCGCCGAATCCGCCAGATGGTGCTTGTCCACCACCGCTTCCACCACTGCCACCGCCGAAGCCGCCGCCCTGATTGCCGGAGCTGCCACCACCACCAAAGCCGCCGCCCTGGTCGTATCCACCACTGCCACTGCTGCCGAACTGACCACCCGCTTCGCCGCGACTATCAAGCATAGTCAGCGTAGAGTTAAAGCCCTGCAGAACGATCTCGGTGGAGTATTTGTCCTGACCGCTCTGGTCCTGCCATTTGCGAGTTTGCAGCTGGCCTTCGATGTAAACCTTGGAGCCTTTGCGCAGGTACTGTTCAGCAACCTTTGCAAGACCTTCGTTAAACACAACAACACGGTGCCATTCAGTTCGCTCACGGCGCTCACCACTGCTGCGATCGCGCCAGCTCTCGGAAGTTGCGATACGCAAGTTGACAATCGGACGACCGTCCTGCGTACGGCGAATTTCCGGATCTGCGCCCAAATTTCCAACCAAAATAACTTTATTGACGCTACCGGCCATTGATTTACTCCTAAGTCAGACCCCACTCAAATCTTAAGCAGGTTAAGTTGGCGAGTAACCTATGCTCCGCGCTCTACAATTCAAACACACTTTCTCAAAGCTTCAGTGGTTGTCCACATTTCCGAGGCTTTAAGTCGGTATATCAGGCGCCGGCAGGAAAGCCCCTACTCGTTCTATCTTTGTTCCAATACAATGCCTTGCAGAACTGCCAGATTCAACTCCCAGTTTTTATGGAAGATAAATTTTCGGAAGCACACTTAAAAAGGCTTGCCCCATAAAATTGTTCCGTTTATGTTCCATCTGTTTCCAGCGCACAGTCTCCTGCAATTTAAGGATCGCGCCCAGACCTGTTTTGCTTTTTATATGCGAACTCGGAATCCGTGATAAAGGACAGTTCCATGGCGAAGTCGCCAGCACATAACACACAAAGTACTTACGCGCGCGCAGATCTTACGAAGCAGATTAATGTACGCGGCGCTCGCGAACATAACTTAAAAAATGTGGATCTGGATCTTCCACGAGACAGCCTGATCGTCATGACGGGTCTGTCCGGCTCAGGCAAGTCCTCTCTTGCCTTCGATACAATTTATGCCGAGGGGCAGCGCCGCTACGTTGAGAGCCTGAGCGCTTACGCCCGCCAGTTCCTCGAAATGATGCAGAAACCGGACGTGGATCAGATCGACGGCCTGTCTCCTGCCATCTCCATTGAACAAAAAACCACCTCAAAAAACCCACGCTCCACTGTCGGCACAGTCACTGAAATCTATGACTATATGCGACTTCTGTTCGCCCGCGTGGGTATTCCATATTCCCCGGCAACAGGCCTGCCCATTGAAAGTCAGACTGTCTCCCAGATGGTAGACCGTATTCTGACACTCGAAGAATCAACCCGCCTGTATCTGCTGGCCCCCATCGTGCGCGGTCGCAAAGGGGAGTATAGAAAAGAACTCGCCGAACTGATGAAAAAAGGCTTTCAGCGCGTAAAAATTGACGGCGAATATTATGAAATTTCTGAGGCTCCTGTTCTGGATAAAAAGTTCAAACACGATATTGACGTTGTTGTTGACCGTATCGTCCTACGCGAAGATATGGCTGGCCGCCTGGCCGATTCTCTGCAAACAGCGCTGGAACTGGCTGAAGGCCTGGCAACAGTCGAGTTCGCAGACCAGAAAGACGAAAAAGGCAAGGCAAAGCAGCTTGTTTTCTCCGAAAAATTCGCATGCCCGGTCTCAGGTTTCACAATTTCTGAGATCGAGCCACGTCTGTTCTCGTTCAATAACCCGTTTGGCGCCTGCCCGACCTGCGATGGTCTCGGGACAAAACTCGCTTTTGAGGCAGAACTTGTTGTACCGGACCAAACTCTTTCGCTGCGTGGCGGTGCAATCCTGCCATGGTCGAAGACAGGTTCAACCTCCCCTTATTATATCCAGACACTGGTAGCATTAGCCAGACATTTTAAACAATCAATGAGCAAAGCCTGGAAGGACCTTCCCGAAGACTTCCGCAATGCGGTGCTTTTCGGAACCGGCAACACAAAAATACAGTTCGTTTATGACGATGGCACCCGCTCCTATAAAACCGAAAAACCATTCGAAGGCGTGATCGGAAACATCGAACGGCGCTGGCGTGAAACAGACTCCCAGATGGTGCGCGACGAACTTTCCCGCTACCAGTCAGATCATGCCTGCGATTCCTGTAAAGGCTATCGCCTCAGACCAGAGGCTCTTTGTGTCAAAATTGCAGACCGCCACATTGGTGAGATAACGGCCCTTTCCATCAGGACTGCACATGACTGGTTCTCCGGCCTTGAGGAAAAGCTTTCCGACAAACAGAATGAAATCGCGTACCGTATTCTGAAGGAGATTCGCGAGCGCCTGAAATTCCTGAACGATGTTGGTCTGGAATACCTTTCCATGGACCGATCCTCCGGCACACTGTCAGGTGGTGAAAGCCAGCGTATTCGTCTGGCCTCTCAGATTGGCTCCGGCCTGACCGGCGTACTATATGTTCTGGACGAGCCATCCATTGGTCTGCATCAACGCGACAACACCCGCCTTTTGGAAACCCTGAAACACCTGCGTAATCTGGGTAACACCGTCATTGTCGTCGAACATGATGAAGACGCCGTTCTGACCGCAGACTATGTGGTGGATGTAGGTCCAGGCGCTGGTATCCATGGCGGACAAGTGGTTGCAAAAGGCACACCAGAGGAAGTGATGGCCAATCCAGCCTCTCTCACGGGCAAGTACCTTTCCGGCAAAATGAGCATCCCGCAACCGGATAAACCGCGCAAGATCGACAAGAACCGTCAGATCAGGGTGTTTGGCGCCCGCGGGAACAATCTCAAAGATGTGAATGCAACCATCCCGCTTGGCACTTTCACGTGTGTGACCGGTGTATCCGGTGGTGGTAAATCAACATTCCTGATCGACACCGTCTACAAGGCAACGGCCCGCCGCCTCAATGGCGCTCGGGACAACCCCGCCCCACATGACCGCATTGAAGGTCTGGAGCGTCTGGACAAAGTCATCGATATCGATCAGTCCCCGATTGGCAGAACACCGCGCTCCAACCCGGCAACCTACACGGGCGCATTCACTCCAATCCGGGAATGGTTTGCAGGTATGCCAGAAGCGAAAACACGCGGCTATGCCCCAGGTCGTTTCTCCTTTAACGTGAAGGGTGGACGCTGCGAAGCCTGTCAGGGTGACGGTGTTATCAAGATCGAGATGCACTTCCTGCCTGATGTGTATGTCACCTGTGATGTCTGTAGGGGCAAGCGCTACAATCGGGAGACATTGGAAGTCCGGTTCAAGGGGAAATCCATTGCAGATGTACTGGACATGACCGTTGAGGAAGCAGCAGGCTTCTTCTCTGCGGTGCCCTCCATCCGCGATAAAATGGAAACCCTCGCCCGTGTTGGCCTTGGCTACATCAAGGTCGGTCAGCAGGCGACCACATTATCCGGTGGTGAAGCACAGCGGGTGAAACTGGCAAAAGAACTTTCCAAACGCTCAACGGGCCGCACCCTCTACATTCTGGACGAGCCGACAACCGGTCTCCATTTTCACGATGTCGCCAAGCTGCTTGATGTACTTCATGAGCTGGTCGATCAAGGTAACACAGTTCTCGTGATCGAGCATAATCTGGAAGTAATCAGAACTGCAGACTGGATACTAGATCTTGGGCCTGAAGGCGGTGACGGCGGTGGAACCATTGTCGCAACCGGTCGCCCGCAGGATGTGGCAGAGGTACCGGAAAGCTACACTGGTCATTTCCTCAAGGAACTGTTTCATAGGCGAAGCGCCAACAAACTGGACGCTGCCGAATAGACACCAATTGGCCGGGCACGATCCCGGTCATTTTTTTCAAAAGACCTGACACCCTACAGAAACGACACCCCAGCAGACGCTTTCAGCGCAGACAATATAAAGTATAAATTGGCGCTGTTTCACCACAAAACCTGCCGAAAGTCGCGGACACATTGAAATATGATTAAGTTTTCAGCGTCGGGTGCCTGAAAACCATAATTCCGGTTCCTCAGGTATGCAGATTTGTGTCCCAAATCACAAAATTTCCGCACTGCACAATCGCTAAATTTAGCCTTTATTCTGTTTTAGAGAGTTGAATCGCCATAATTTGCTCTAACGGTATGCATTTTTTGCATATCTGGCATGCAAAATGATGTGGTGCACAATAGAAAAGTTTTTTGTATAAATCAACTCAAGGAAGTTGAGGTTCTCCTCCCGACTATACTTCGGCTTTCTCATATACAATCTCAGGCAGTACCTCCTCCTAAGCTGCCTGATGGTTTCTAAACAGAGATTCCCTCCCTGTTCTCTGTCTACCAGCTTCGCCCGTCGTTCCTCCCATCGACGGGCGTTAGCTTTTTCTAGGCTCTGTTTTCTCAAAACCGCTCACCTCTTCAATAGAAGGCACAAAATAGGCGCACCAGTTACGCTGATGAACTATTCAAATCATCATTGTTCTACACGAGTCATCGCGCAATTTTCATCGCCGACTAACTTGCAAGATGAATTTTCCAGATCAGCACTGTTCATAGTCAGCCACCTTGACATATGCAGAATATCCGGCGCCTTGCCATTGCTCAGGCGCCAGCTGTCCACCACCCATGCGATCCCTGTCGTTGTATCCACCACGACAGCGGAAACATGCGGGTATTTGCCATCAAGGAAGTAACCACGAGAGGCAGGCCGCGCCACACGGTGGTATTTGAGCCAGCCTCGGGAACTCGCATACATCAGCAAGCTCGTCGTATTGGTTGCCTCATCAATGCAGTCCATCTGTCCTTTGACATTACCATGGCCCATATCCAGCCCGCCAATATCGTTGGACGACCCGACCACAGGGCCAACACGCCTTTCCTGCCACTGCACCGCTCTGGAGATTGCTGACCGTTCAGATTCAGGGCTTAGGCGACCTCGCTTCAATATTGCCTGCAAACGATGTTTGTCATTTTGGCTAAACGGCACAGCAGTGCGATATTCGCAACCGAAACCATGACAGATGTAAAGTGTATCACCTCTATTTTCGATACCACCCATCCGGGCATACCAGGTGTCCGGCTTTTTGTTAATTTGACTCATGCACGCAGTTTGTCCAGTTGCGGCAACCCCAATTACGAGGACCTGAGAAATCTTCTTAAGTTTCTTATTTGAAAAGTACATGTGTTTTTGTGAATCACTTTGCACAACCATAGAATATTGATGGCCTAAATGATTGAACTGAGCAAGTACAGAGGCTAAGCAACTCGCAAGCGATAAACACTCAGGCTTCATCAGACGCTTTGACACAACAGAAGCCCAGTCGATTGGATAGGAAATGACGAAGCAGCCCATACATGTGGTTGGCGGCGGTCTGGCAGGCTCCGAAGCAGCATGGCAGATTGCGCAAAAAGGCCTGAAGGTCGTTCTGCACGAAATGCGCCCAACACGTGAGACTGATGCACACAAAACAGATGGCCTTGCAGAACTGGTGTGCTCCAACTCATTCCGTTCTGACGATGCTGAAAACAATGCCGTAGGTCTGCTTCATGCTGAGCTGCGCGCCGCAGACTCTTTAGTCATGAGATCCGCAGATGCCAACAAGGTCCCGGCAGGCGGAGCATTGGCCGTGGATCGCGATGGTTTTTCCCAGGTCGTGCAAGCAGCGCTGGAGGGCCACGAGAACGTAGAGATTATCCGAGAGGAAGTTACGCAGATACCGTCCGCCGAAAACGGTCAGGTCATTCTGGCAACCGGCCCACTCACTTCTCCAGCTCTTTCCGAGCAGATCCTGCAAGCGACCGGTGAAGACGCCCTCGCCTTTTTTGATGCAATCGCACCGATCATCCATACTGAATCCATCAATTTGGATAAGGCATGGTATCAGTCCCGTTATGACAAACCCGGACCCGGCGGTACAGGTAAAGATTACATCAACTGTCCAATGGATAAAGACCAGTACGAAGCCTTTATAGATGCACTGATTGGCGGCGAAAAGACCTCGTTCCGAGAATGGGAGGAAAACACCCCTTATTTCGATGGTTGCCTGCCAATTGAAGTGATGGCAGAACGTGGCCGTGAAACCCTGCGCCACGGCCCTATGAAGCCAATGGGGCTTACCAACGCTCATCAGCCCGACATCAAGGCTTATGCCGTGGTCCAGCTGCGTCAGGACAATGCACTTGGCACACTTTACAATATGGTTGGTTTCCAGACCAAGCTGAAATACGGCGCACAGGCAGAAATTCTCCGCATGATCCCGGGCCTGGAGGAGGCTCAGTTTGCCCGCCTCGGTGGCCTGCACCGCAACACCTTCCTCAACTCCCCCCGCCTTCTGGATAGTCAGATGCGCCTCAGGACTCTGCCACACGTGCGCTTTGCAGGTCAGATCACGGGCTGTGAAGGTTATGTGGAGTCCACGGCCGTTGGCTGTCTGGCAGGTCTGTTCGCAGCTCATCAGGAACTTGAAACAGACATCACACCTCCGCCGGTAACCACCGCCTGCGGTGCGATCATCAGCCACATCACGGGTGGTCACATTGATCGCAAAGATGACTCTGGCCCGCGCTCTTTCCAGCCAATGAACATCAATTTTGGCCTGTTGCCTCCCCTGGACGAAATGCCAACGCATCCAGAGGGAAAGCGCCTGCGGGGGAAAGAAAAGACCCGGCTTAAAAAGCAGATGATGGCCAGGCGTGGCCTAGATGATTTCAAGGCATGGGTCGCAAACGTCTGACGCCTGCCAACATGCCATAAGATACAAAAAAGGCCGGTCTTTCCGGCCTTTTTCTATTTCCGCGACAGTTTGGCAAGTCGGTGGGACGTGCGCCACATATGCCAAACACGGCGTATGTGCGGTGCCCCACCACAAACTTGCAGTGGCTCAAAGCTGTTTTTATCCGCCTCTTTGAAAAACAACTCTACCTGAAACACGGGCAAGAAGGCTGGCAGCACAGACGGGTCTATCCCTTCCAGTGCGCCCTCACAGTCATTAAGGTGTTTTTCACTCAGCTCAATCATCTCTTTAAAAGCCGCCCGGAGAGCGGCGTCTGAATGGTTTCCCTGCAAGGCCCTGGCACCTGCACCGTGTCGTCCCATTACATCTTTGGGAAGGAATTGCTGCTGCCGCGATGCCTGCCATGCCAATGTCTGCATCAGGCCGGACAGCGCGTATGCCACACCGCCATGTCCGCTTGCATCTGAGATCTGACGATCTGCAGGTTTTCCACTCAGGATTATGGAGGCAAGCAACACCAGTGTGGAACTGGTTTCACCGCAATAGCCTTCCAGATCATTGATGGTTGGCATCGGGTCGGAATAAAGATCAAAGCGGCGCGCAGAGATCAAATTGAGAAATGGCTCTCGTGGCAGTTTATATTGCTCAATGGTTTCAATGATTGCCCGCGCAACAAGGTTGTGCACCACATCGCCATGATCAGTGCCACTCAGCGCATCATACCACCATTGCAGACGAATTTCTCCGGGCATCGGTTCTCTGACCAGTTCCCGGATACGCGCAATTTCACAGGCAAAGGCGTAAAGTGCAATCAAGCCGGGGCGAGCAATGACAGGTGCATACAATGTGCTCAGGTAACGCTCATAAGAAAAGCGTTTTACAAAGTCATTGCAGTAGTTACAGGCTTGGCTCATAGCTGGATATCAAGCTTCTTTTAAACGTCTTCAACTGCAATAAACACGGCTGCCACAGCGCGGTCTTCACCAAGAAGCACGTTGTATGTGCGCACCGCAGCACCAGTGGACATGCTGTCAACCATAATGCCTTTCTCACGAAACGGTGCCTTGCGCGTGTCCGGAAACGGCTTTAACTCATCGCCGGAACCAATTAACAGCACCTCAATACCCTCAGATTCAGCCAGGATTTGCTCCAGCGCTTCATCCGTAATCTCGTCGAAGCTTGCAGGCGACCAGCCATAGACACCAGAGGGTACACACATCAGCGATCCACGATGGGACATATCCGCAAATCGAAACCCGCCATTTCCGTAGGCCTCGATCTGAACCATGCCTGGATGATGTGCATCCCGCACTTCCAGGGGCTCTCCACGTTTTCTCATAATGCCCTCCGACAGGCTGTATTCGCCCGGTATATGCACAAACCGATAGTCTGTATTTAAGTACACGCGAAAGAATGTCCAACAGAAAACGGGGCTGACCACAACTGTGATCAGCCCCATCTGAAGCTTTGACTGTTTCAGCAGGTTAAACGGACTTTACATGAGATTTTTCATCGTCTTTCCTGGTAAACACACTGGTGCGAAGCTTCATAAGCATCAGCAGTGGGGACGCAAGGAAGATAGACGAATAAGTACCAATCACGATACCGAAGATCATTGCCAGTACAAAAGACTGGATCACTTCACCGCCCAGGAAGTACAATGCAAACAGCGCGATCAAAGTGGTCGCGGATGTCATAGTTGTACGGGACAAGGTCTCATTGATGGACTTATCAAGCAATTCTTCCATAGAAAGACGCTTATAACGACGCAGGTTCTCACGAATACGGTCATAAACAACCACCGTATCGTTAAGAGAGTAACCGATGATCGTCAGCACCGCTGCAATACTGGACAGAGTAAAGTCCAGCTGCAACACCGCAAACAATCCAACCGTCAGCAGGATATCATTGAAAGTGGTAATGATAGCGCCGACTGCGAACTGCCATTCAAAGCGGAACCAGATGTAAAACATGATCACCAGCAAGGCAGACCCGACAGCCAGCGTTCCTGCATAAGCAAGCTCGCCTGAAACGCGTGGTCCAACCACTTCTGTTCTGCGAAACTCATACCCGTCGGCAAAAGTACTGCGGACACTCTCAACCACATCCTGCTGTGCGCCTTCACCATCGCCCTGAGTTTCAATGCGGATCAGAACTTCGGTAGGACTACCAAACTCCTGCACCTGCACGTCCCCCAGATTCAGACCACCAAGGGACCGGCGAATTTCGGAAAGGTCCGCAGGCCCACTCCTGGACTGCAGTTCGATCAGTGTTCCGCCCTTAAAGTCGATGCCGTAGTTCAGGCCGATTGACAGGAACAGCACAATCGCCAGAATTGCCGTAATTCCAGAAAGCGGAAAACTCAATACCCGCCAATGCATAAAGCGGAAATTGGTCCGCTCCGGAACAAGTCTGAGAAGTTTCATAAAGCATGCTCCGAGTTAGATTGGCAGCTTGGATGGACGCTTAAGCTTCACCCATATGGAGATGAGGAAACGCGAGATAGTAAACGCAGAAAACACTGTGGTGAAGATACCTACCATCAGCGTTACGGCGAAACCTTTAACAGGGCCGGAACCAATGAAGAACAGGATCACAGCCACAATCAGCGTTGTAATATTTGCATCCAAAATGGTGCCAAGTGCGCGACTAAAGCCCGCATCAATAGAACCAATAGCAGAACGACCTGCGCGTGCTTCTTCACGAATGCGTTCATAAATCAGTACGTTAGCGTCAACCGCCATACCAATTGTCAAAACGACACCCGCAATACCCGGCAGGGTAAGCGTTGCCTGAAGCGTCGTGAGTACACCAAAAATCAGGAAAACGTTGGAAGCCAGTGCAAGGTTCGCGATGATACCGAACTGCCCATAAGCCGCCAGCATGAAGATCACGACCGCTGCTGCTGCAACGATGGATGCAATCTTACCGCTATTAATGGAATCCTGACCAAGGCCTGGACCGACAGAGCGCTCTTCTACCACATCCAGGCGCGCAGGAAGCGCACCGGCACGCAGCAAAACAGCAAGATCGTTCGCACCATCTACAGTGAAGCTACCGGAGATCTGACCTGAACCACCTGTAATAGGCTGGCGGATAACCGGTGCAGTGATCACTTCGTCATCCAGCACGATTGCGAACGGGCGGCCAACATTTGCGCGGGTTGTGTCAGCAAAGATGCGGGCACCGGCAGTGTTGAAGCGGAAGTTCACAACAGGCTCGTTTGTCTGCTGGTCAAACGCAACAGAAGCATCCTGCAGCTCTTCACCAGTCAGTAACGGGTTTTCATCCAGCAGGTATGGCTGGCCATCAGAGCCCTTAACAACAATCGTACCATTTGGCGGACGGCCCTGAAGTGCCTGAGACGCGCTCATTTCCTGACTGACAAGATGGAACGTCAGCTGCGCAGTTGCACCGATAACGTCCTTCAGGCGCTGAGGGTCGGATTCACCTGGCGCTTCAACAAGGATACGGTCAGTGCCCTGACGCTGAATAGAAGGCTCAGTCGTGCCCAGTTCATCAACACGGCGACGGATAACCTCAATAGACTGCTTCACAACGGAGGCAAGGCGCATCTCCAGACCTTCTTCAGAGAAAGCCATGCGGAACAGGCCGTTTCCCTGAGGTTCAAGAGCAAATTCGTTAACCGTAGCACTGCCAAAAACACCGGAATTGAGCGGGTTTAGCAGCTTTGCAAGGCGCTGTTCAGCTTCGTCAAAGCGTGCACTGTCACGAATGCGTACCTGAACGCCGTCTCCCTGTATACTCAGACCGGTGTAACCGATACGTTGATTCTCGCGCAGGGCCCGGCGGATGCTCCCAACCAGCTGGCGGAACTGTTTTTCTTTGTAATCTTCCTTATCAACCTCGTAGAGCAGATAAGCACCGCCCTGAAGGTCAAGACCCAGAACAATCTGGCGCTTAGGCATGAAATCCGGCCAGGATTGAACGGTACTTGCCGGGAAGAAGTTCGGCAATGTTGTAAAGATACCGCCTAGCACCACGACGATAATCAGGGCGATTTTCCAACGCGCAAAATGAAGCATTTTTATATGCCCGGTCCTAGAATAGGCAGACCGCTCTCACCCAGGCAAAGGCCGATACAGGAAAACGGTCTGAAACTGCAGGTATCAAGACGCGATTATTCGCCGCCCTTGACAGGCTCACCTTTGGACCGAACTTCCTGAATCATGGCACGAACAATACGCACACGCGTACCCTCAGCAATGTCCACCTGCAGTTCAGCACCATCAACGACCTTAGCAACTTTACCAATGAGACCACCAGAGGTCACAATGGTGTCACCACGACGCAGATTGTTCACCATTTCCTGATGACTTTTCGCACGCTGACGCTGTGGGCGAATGATCAGGAACCACATGATAACGAAGATCAGGACGAATGGCACAACAGACATCACAACGTCTGGCACGCCGCCTGCGGCCTGTGCGTAGGCAGGGGTAATAAACATTAGTTTCTCCTTACCACAAATTCCTGAAGAACCTGGTGGCGTTTATTAAACAATGGTGAGGTGAACCTCTCCAAAAATGCCTTGACCCGAAAGAACAAGGATTTTGCGCTGGACTATACAGTCCAATCCAACCTTTTCAAGGCATTGACATGCTAACTGGGACTTTCCCCAAGAGTATTGGACATGATACAGCTGTAAATAGGGATACTTGGTCGCAGATCAAATAGCAGAACCGCCTCTGAGACATTTTTTTACCTGGTGCATTTTGCGAAATGCCTATGCCAGCACACCTGAATTAATCAAGTAGATACACATGACCACCAAAGAAAACACCTCTGAAATTGCCCTTCTTACATCCAAACTGGACGAGATTGTCACCCTGTTGGCCAGCTCCCTTCCCAGGCCGCCGGTTGCCGTTAATTTTGACGAAGCCGATGCTTTTGTGTTCCACCCCTCCCCGTTTAAACTCGCACCTGTAGCCAAAGTCAACCGGATTGATATCAGCCTGCTCAAAGGCATTGATCACTCTGTAAAACTGCTGATGGAGAACACAGGCAGGTTCGCGGAAGGCTTTCCAGCCAACAACGTGCTCTTGTGGGGCGCAAGAGGCATGGGTAAATCATCTTTGGTTAAATCCGCTCATGCAGCGATCAACGCGGCACAGGCAAACGCGGAAGGCGTCCGCAAGCTCGTCCTCATCGAAATTCACCGCGAAGACATAGAAGCGCTCCCGGCCCTGATGAACGAGCTGCGCGGCAAGCCATACAACTTTATCATCTTTTGCGATGACCTGTCCTTTGATGGTGATGACACCAGCTACAAGAGCCTGAAAGCAGCTCTGGACGGCGGCATTGAAGGCCGCCCGGAAAATGCCCTGTTTTATGCCACATCCAACCGCAGGCACCTTCTTCCGCGCGACATGTTGGAAAACGAGCGCTCAACCGCGATCCATGCAAGCGAAGCGGTAGAAGAGAAAGTCTCGCTTTCTGATCGGTTCGGTCTTTGGATCGGGTTCCACAAATGCTCACAGGATGAGTATCTGGACATGATCTACGGCTACACAGAGCATTTCGGCCTGAAGGTCGGACAGGAGCTGTTACGCGCACAGGCGCTGGAATGGTCCACAACACGAGGCGCCCGCTCTGGCCGTGTTGCATGGCAGTTTATTCAGGACCTGGCAGGTCGCCTCAGCCAGACATTAGTCTGACACTGCGCATTTAAAAGAAAAACCCGCTGCGTAAAGGTCAACACCACGGCGTGCTCTGAATATGAAAGTGATCCTGGAAGACCCCTCCCCCTTGATCAGGAGCGCGGCAGATGTTTCAGAGGATCTACCGGCTTGTTATCCTTACGCAGCTCAAAGTGCAGCTGAGGCTGTGTCACAGACCCGGTCGCACCGGCCATGGCAATGGTCTGACCACGGCGTACAGCATCGCCACGACGCACCTTTAGTTCCTTGTTGTGTGCATAGGCGGAAACCCAGCCATTGTCGTGACGGATCAGAACCAGGTTTCCAAAACCCTTCAGCTCGTTCCCGGCGTAAACAATGGTTCCGCCTTCCGCAGCTTTAATGTCTGTGCCTGACGGAACAGCCAGATTAATACCGTCATTTTTGGAACCACCCGGCTTCACCCCAAAGTCAGAAATAATCCGTCCACGCACTGGCCAGCGAAACGTTGCATTTTCCGCTGCTGCAACCTTTGGAGCTGCTGCCGTAACCACAGGCTGCACGGGAGCAGGCCTGGAAACCCCGGAGGGCCGCAATTGTACAACATCCGCCTCAGCTTCTGAGATAACCGGAACAATTGGTCTTTGTGGTTTTTGCACACTCGCTGTGTTAACAGGAGCAGGTGCAAGAGAGTTGGCAAGTGTGCGCTGCCTCGCAACCGGATCGCTGATCCGTTTCGGACCTGGGTCCTTCACCGCAATTCTCTTTGGCTTTGGCTCTGGCACTGCACGCGTTGCTGTGACACTGACAACCGCTGCCGGACGCTGCACAGCAGAAGCCTCAGGCTTACTCTTTGGCACAGCTGAAACCCGCAATGGAGCAGCGCTACGCGCCGCCTGTCCCGTAACAGGCGCTCCATAGGAGGGTTGCGCAATTGCTGGTTGCGGTACAATAATTGGTGTCAATGACTGACTGCGATAGGTTGTCGGTTTTTGTTGGGCACGATAGATCTGTGAGGATTCTGATTGCTGGATTGGCTCAAGCGAAGACGCTGGCACAGCCGCAACCGGAGCACGCCTTTGTACCGGATAAGCTGGCGGAGGCGCATCACTGTAAACAGGACGCGACCGCTCTCCCACATTACCTGGAGGAACCAGCGCAGCGGCAATCCTGATCGCAAACACATCATCAGACTGCCTGGAAGCCAGGCCATGGCCATTTGCATTCAAAGGCACAACATACTTGGCAGGAATGGAAGCCGTTGTCTCTGGTTGATAGCTGCCTGAGGGCAATACACGAGCGCCGGCTTTTGGCAAACGGTTTGACTTACGAACCACCTTCACCGGAATGACAATGGAATCACCTGGTTGCAGCGCAGACCTCACAGTCACACGATTGGCATGAAGGATCTCATTCACGGGAACCCGGTAGCGCCAGGCAAGACTGTCAACACTTTCATTGACTTTGAGTGTGACAACATGGCCACCAACAGCTGTCCAACCATGCACGCCATCATTCGGCGCTTTGGCAAGTGCAACTGGAACCCGGGCACTCGCGCGCGGGCGACGGCTCTCCGAAACAGGCCGCCTGGAAAATGCCGGCTGCCACGTCTGTCCCGGATCCCCGCGAATTTGCGCAGATCCGGTTACAATCTGAGCATTGTGTGCTGTTGGCGCAGGTAACATAACACCGCTCTTCACAATAGACTTTCTGCCTGGTGATGAAAGTCCGGGCGTCGCGACAACGGCAGTTCCAGCCGGAGACGTTGATTCATCAACATATTCAGATTGGCTGAACCGGTTCATATTGCCACTACAGCCAGCAAGACCTGCTGACAGCAGAAATAAGGCTATACCGCATCGCAATCTGGCTTTCTCACGGGAATGAAACTGCATATCCGCCCTACCCAATACAAATAAAAGGCTAACTGCCGTAAGTTTACTGACAACACAGTTGATAAAGACTTAATTAAAGCCGCATTCCCCTACAGTTTCGCAGCTATCCCCGGTGTAAGCGAAAGATAGCGAAAGCCGCCAAGGTCTGTCTCATCAAGACCGCGGCCACCTTTGTCATACCGGATCAGACGGCAAACACCACTTTCATGCTTGATTGGGGCCAGTAAACGCCCCCCAGGCGCAAGGCGGTCAAACAAAAAGCCGGGTATACGGTCCAGCGCACCATTCATAACAATGCGATCAAACGGGCCACCATCGTCTTCTTCATCGACAGGTGCCACAAGTCCATCTGCATGAATCACATCCACATTGTTGATTTTGCAGGACCGAAGCCGCTCACGCGCCAGATCAGCCAGCGTCCGGTAACGTTCCAGTGAGACAATGCGATCACATATTTTAGAAAGAACAGCACACTGATACCCGGATCCACTGCCAATCTCCAGCAGGGAATGATCCGCTTTCATTTGCAGAAAGTCAGCAACCTTTCCAATCAGCGATGGCTGCGTACTCATCTGCCCGCAATCAATCGGGAATGCACGATCCTGACTGGCCAGAAATTGCTGGCTTGCCGATAAGAATATTTTACGCGGAATAGCCTCAAGCGCGCCCAGAACCTCAAGGTTCTGCACACCCTCAGAGCGCAGCTTCATAATCCATGCCGCCTGCCTGGCCAGGTTTTCATCAAAGCGGCCATCTTCATCAGCAAACAGACTGTCTTCCATTTTAAACACTCCGTCTATCTGCAGTTGAAAGCCTGCTGGCAAACCAGCAAGCTTAAAGAAGCGCACCCTCAACGGCCCGTTCCGGCTATGTGAAGGACACACACAGATTAATCTCAGAACCTTACCTGAACCGGAGTGGCCTCACCAGGTTCGCATCAGGCCTATTCGAGTGCTTTTTCCAGCTGTCCCATCAACTCATCTGCTGTCAGGTTCAGATGCAAAGGTGTGACTGAAATATAGCCCTCTTGCAAAGCTCCGATGTCCGTGCCTTCACGCGCATTCGGCATACGGTTGTTAAAGGCTAGCCAGTGATATGGATTACCACGACCATCCTTGCGGCTTTCAATATAAAGCGAACCCGCATCGCGTTTGCCCTGACGCACAACCTTAACACCTTTAACCATGTCAGGCGCGTCTTTCGGGAAGTTCACGTTCAGCAGCACATCAGATGGCAGATCAAACTCCAGCAGGCTGCGGATCACTCCAACTGCGTGTGCTTCAGCCGTGTCGTAACTGGGACCAAAATCAGAATCATATGCATACGCCTGAGAAAGTGCGATGGAACGAAAACCCATCAGGGTGCCTTCCATAGCCGCAGCAATGGTGCCGGAATAAGTCACATCATCTGCAATATTCGAACCCCGGTTGATACCGGACAGAACCAGATCAGGTGGCGAATCCATGATGGAACGGACCGCCATGATCACACAGTCGGTTGGTGTGCCGCGAACAGCAAAGTGGCAGCTGTCAATTTTACGAACACGTAAAGGGTCATTCAAAGACAGGGAGTGCGCTACACCGCTCTGGTCCGTTTCTGGCGCAACAACACAGACATCATCCGAAATTTGCCGCGCAATGCGCTCCAAAACCTCAAGACCCTCAGCATGGATCCCGTCATCGTTGGTTAGTAATATACGCATATCCCGGCAATTCCTTCTATAAATCGCGCATTGCAGCAGAAGAATGTACGGCCCTTCTGCCGGAAATACGCTTACATCAATTATTAAGCGCCAATGACTTCAAGGTCATTCATATACGGGCGAAGAATCTCAGGAACCGTAACTGTTCCGTCAGCATTCTGATAGTTTTCCAACACAGCAATCAGACAACGTCCAACAGCAACGCCTGAGCCGTTCAGAGTATGAACAAACTTCAGTGCCTTCTCACCTTCCACCCGGTAGCGTGCATTCATGCGCCTGCCCTGGAAGTCACCACAAACAGAACAGGAAGAGATCTCACGATAAGCATCCTGACCTGGCAGCCAAACTTCAATATCGTAGGTTTTACGGGCACCAAAACCCATATCACCAGCACACAGTGTGACGACACGGTAATGCAAGCCAAGCAGCTTCAGAACCTTTTCGGCAGATTCACGCATACGTTCC
This sequence comes from uncultured Pseudovibrio sp., assembly GCA_947502585.1. Classification (GTDB taxonomy): domain Bacteria; phylum Pseudomonadota; class Alphaproteobacteria; order Rhizobiales; family Stappiaceae; genus Pseudovibrio. The sequence continues at coordinate 15,107 of CANNAV010000026.1, read as the reverse complement.
AGCTCTTCCAGAGAGCTGTTTTCATCCGTGACAGAAACCAGCTCACACTTCAGGAACTGATGCTGACGCAGCATACCAGCTGTATCACGGCCAGCAGACCCGGCCTCAGAGCGGAAGCAATAGGTCAAGGCGGTTACACGCAACGGTAAATCAGCCTCGGAAAGTGTCTCACCGGCAACCATATTGGTCAGTGGAACTTCCGCTGTTGGAATAAGCCAGTGACCAGTGTCCTTATCACGGAACTGATCCTCACCAAATTTAGGCAGCTGGCCGGTACCGTAAAGCGCACTACCACGTACCAGCAGCGGTGGAGACACTTCTGTATAACCATGCTCGCGGGTGTGCAGATCAATCATGAACTGACCCAAAGCACGCTCCAGACGCGCGATCTGACCTTTCAGCAACACAAAACGGGATCCAGACATTTTAGCAGCGGTTTCAAAGTCCATACCGCCAAGCTGTTCACCCAGCTCGTAATGTTCTTTCTGTTCAAAGTTCCTGAGCGGCTTTTCACCATGCGTGTGCAGCAAAACATTATCAGATTCATCCACACCAGGTGGCACATCCTCATGTGGAATATTGGGGATAACAGCCAGAGCTTCCTCAAGCGCTGCATTCAGCTTGCGCTGTTCTTCTTCGCCATTTCGGATAAAACTCTTAATTTCAGCTACTTCAGCCTTCAGGGCCTCTGCTTTTTCCTTGTCGCCCTGGCCCATGGCCATGCCGATTTCTCTGGATGCGGAGTTACGGCGCTGCTGCGCCTCCTGAAGCCTTGTGGTGTGGGAACGGCGGGCATCGTCGAGTTTAACGAGCAGAGCAGCTCGCGGCTCCTGGCCGCTTTTAGCGAGAGCTGCATCAAAGCTCTCCTGATTTTCACGAATCCACTTGATATCAAGCATAACTTAGTAACCCCGGCAGATTTGCCTTCAATTAACCCGCCGGAAAACTCGTAAATAAGGATGGAAGTGAGACTAGGCCTCTTCTTCCTCTTCCTTCTCTTTGCGTTTTTTCTCGACGAGCCTAACACAATAGATGGAGACTTCGTAGAGAAGCAGAGTAGGAAGTGCAAGACCGATCTGCGAAATCGGATCAGGAGGTGTTAAAACTGCCGCAGCTGCAAAAGCAGAAACAACAGCATATTTGCGCTGACGTTTCAAAGCCTCACTGGTCACAAGACCTGCACGCCCCAAAAGCGTCAAAACAACCGGAAGCTGAAAAACAAGACCAAACGCAAAAATGAGAACCATCACAAAGCTTAGGTATTCACTCACACGGGGAAGCATTTCAATGGACGCTTCTCCGTCCAGCCCCATCTGCTGCATGGCCAGGAAGAAACCCATCGCCATTGGCAGCACAAGAAAATACACCAGCGACCCGCCAATCACGAACAAGACAGGTGTCGCGATCAGATACGGAATAAACGCACTGCGCTCGTGCTTATATAGCCCTGGCGCCATGAACATATAAATCTGACCGGCAAGAACCGGAAAGGCAATAAACAGCGCCCCGAACAAAGCCAGCTTCATCTGCGTGAAGAACCATTCGTGCGGTGCAGTATAGATCAGCCTGACTTCAATGCTTGCTCCGGCCGCTTCAGAAAACGGCTCGATCAGGATGTTGAAGATGTCATTTGAAAAGTAAAAGCAAATCGCAAAAGCAACAGCGATCGCAATCACTGACTTCATCAGGCGGGAGCGCAATTCGATCAGGTGCTCAATCAGCGGGGCACGCGAATCTTCAATTTCGTTATCACTCATATAATAGCCGCCCTAGCTTTCATCTTTGCCGGAAGGAGTGTCCGCGGTATCTTCTTTTGCTTTTTGCGCACAGGACAGCTCAGCTGAAGGCACAACTTTCTGCACCGGAACCTCTGCTTTCACAGGTGCAGCTTCCGGCATACCAGCGGGCTTGTTCTCCAGGGAGCCCTCACCGTCCAGCGAGCTTTTCACATCGCCTTCCGCCTTTGTCATGCTGTCCTGAAGCTTTTTCTTCTCGTCCGCCAATGTCTTTTTCAAGTCAGCCAGTGGATTGAAGTTCTGCGCTGCATCAGCCTGCTTCCGCATTTCGTCAATGCCGGATTGCTTCTCCGTTTCTTTGACTGCGTCATTCAAAGTGCTCTGAAATTCGCCAGCCATACGGCGCAGGCTACCAATTGTGCGCCCGATTGTGCGCAACATACCCGGCAGTTCCTTAGGGCCAACCACTAAAATGGCTACCACAGCAACAAGCAGCAGCTCTGTCCATGCGATATCGAACATAAAGAAGCCGTTTCGTTAGTGCCTCAATGACAGCCCGTTTCCAGGCTCTCATCAATGACATATCGTGCCGCAATCGGCACATTCACCAGGGAAAGGCGAAGATTACAAACTCTAAGCCGGAACGCACCGACTTTCCCCAGGTAATTCACGCTGAGTACCGAAAAGGAGACTTAGTCCTTATTCACGGTATCCTTAGCTTTTTCCTGCGCATTGACGGTATCACCCGGCGCATGATTGATCACTTTAGGATTCTCTTCTTTTTCTTTTACGTCCGCAGCATCTTCATTCAGCCCCTTTTTGAAGCTGTTGATGCCCTTTGCAACATCGCCCATCAGATCGGAAATCTTTCCACGTCCAAACAACAGAACTACGACAACCGCAATGATGACAATTTGCCAAATACCAATTGAGCCCATCCAACAAACTCCTTAAGAACCCTGAACCGTGTTTTGAGAGACACTACATCCCCCAGATACTAATAGGTAGTATCTGGGGATTATTACCCACTATGATTTACTGAGGTCTCTCGCCCAAAAACCAAAACATTCTCTGCACTTATACACAACTCTATGACATTTTCTGGGTAAAATTGTAATACTTCACTCGTACGAATACGTAAAAGACGCTCAATTCCATCAACTTGTACGTCCAGAAGATCTGTCTCACCTGCCATTGCCCGGGAAACTACTCTGCCTTTGAACTGTCCCTCACCATGGCATACCTTCAAGTGATGTGGTCTTACACATAAGATCGCGTGAGCCCCTTCTTCAAGGCCATTAGAGCAAAAATTTCCGATAGGCGTGGCCACGCGGCCGCCCAGAACTTTTCCGGGTATCTCATTGAGATCCGAAAAGAACTTAGCGGTAAACAGACTATTCGGGCGGAAGTAGATATCCTCCGGCGTCGCCAGCTGCACCACCTCCCCGTTTCGCATCAGCGCAATTTTGTCGCCCACCCTTAAGGCTTCTTCAGGATCATGGGTCACCACAACCGCTGTCGCCCCCTGCATTTTGATCATTGCAAGCGTCTGTGCGCGCACATCATCGCGCAAACGACTGTCCAGACCTGAAAATGGTTCATCCATCAACAACGTATGGGGCTGCGGAGCCAGCGCACGCGCCAACGCAGTGCGCTGCTGCTCACCACCGGATAATCCGTGCGGATAATCATTCTCATATTGATCAAGGCCAACCATATGCAGCGCATCACGCGCACGGCTCTCAGCCGTTTCAGAAGAAAGGTGGGAAAGGCCAAACTTCACATTATCAAGAATCGTCAGATGCGGAAACAGCGCATAGTCCTGAAACATAAGCCCCACACCGCGCTTTTCAGGCGGCAGAAACGTCCGTTCATCGGCAACCACTGAACCATTGATCCGAACGGTTCCCTGCCGCTGTCGCAAAACGCCGGCGGCAATACGCAGCACCGTCGTCTTTCCGCAACCAGAATGCCCCAGCAAACACAGCACTTCTCCACTCTTCAAAGAAAGCGAAACACCGCGAACCGCAGGTAAATTCCCATAATGATGGTAGATATTGTCAAACATCAGCCGTTCTGATGCCGCTGCCTTCCCTGGCTCCATTCGTCCCTCATAAAACTTGCAAGGCAGTCAGACACAACACCGCACCCCTTACATGTGTTTATTTTTCTCTGGCGTCTTCTTCAAGTGCGCCAGTTGCAAACATTTCACTTTCTTCCAGCGGTTCTTCATCTTCTGTCAGGTCAATACTGTCTTCAGGCGCTGGCACATGGAAGCTGGCAGGGATCGCGCTATCAAGCAGCCCTGCTCCTTTCAGCTCTTCAAGTCCCGGCAAATCCCTGATGTTCTCAAGACCAAAATGATCAAGAAAATCAAAGGTCGTTCCGTATGTTACAGGACGGCCTGGCGTTCTGCGACGACCACGCATACGCACCCAGCCCGTTTCCAGCAGCACATCAAGCGTACCCCTGGATGTAGACACACCCCGAATATCTTCAATCTCTGCCCGGGTCACAGGCTGGTGAAAGGCGATAATAGCTAATGTTTCCAAAGCTGCCCGCGACAAACGCCGTTGCTCAACCGCTTCCCTGTGCAAAATGAACGCCAGATCCTCAGCCGTCCGAAACGACCAGCGATCCTCCGCGGACCGCAGCTGAACACCACGTTTGCGATAAAACGCACGCAAACGAGTGAGTGCGCCGCGAATATCCCGGTTCCCCGGAATCCGCTTGGTCAGCTCGGTAAAACTGAGAGGCTCGGCACTGGCAAAGATCAAAGCTTCAACCATCCGTTCTGTTTCCAGAACCTCTCCTGCATCCGCAACTTCAATGGCCTCGTCCTGCGAGACACCACCGGAAAGATCAGGCGGGTTACTCATGACAACTCAGCCTCTTTTTCCTGAAGTTCTTCAGCAGGTTCTCCCACGCCGGTCTCTTCCGGCGTCCGTTGGGATGCACGCACATAGATCGTCTCGAACGGCCCGGACTGCTGAATGTCAATCACACCTTCACGCACCAGCTCCAGACTGGCCGAAAACACGGAGGCCTTAGCCGTCGCCCGTTCCTGCGGGTCTTCCGGACTGACCGTCAAAAATCGCTCAATCGGCGTCCATACAGCAACCTGCCCCACAAGTCGTATTAAAATGTCCCGCGCATCCTTAAGCGACCAGACCTGACGCAGCTTCACATGCACAGACGTCACCGAATGCCGCTGGCGCTGCGACGCATAAGCCATCAGCAGGTCATAGAGCGTGGCAGTCCAGACACTGCGCCGTTCCACCGACACAGTTTCAGGAGTACCGCGCGCAAACAGATCCCGGCCAAGGCGCGACCGGTTCATCAGCTTCGCAGAGGCATCCCGTATGGCCTCCAATCGTTGCAGACGAAACGCCAGTGCTTCCGCAAGCTCTTCGCCCGTTGGCTCATCACTGTCTTTTTGCCGCGAAATGAGCAGACGTGACTTCAGATAGGCCAGCCACGCCGCCATCACCAGATAGTCCGCAGCAAGTTCCAGCCGCAAGCGGCGGGCTTCTTTCACAAACTCAAGATATTGTTCTGTCAGCGCCAGAATGGAAATCCTGGTGATATCAACCTTCTGGCTGCGCGCCAGTGTGAGCAAAACATCAAGCGGGCCTTCAAACCCGTCTACATCCACGAGCAGGTTCGGATCTCCGGTCGCGGGCAGCTCCACAGCAGATTCGCCTGTCAACGCGTCCTCTGACTGCACTGTGGTCCCAACGTCTTTCAAGCATCAATCCTTTTTGCTAGCGCACACAGCCTGTCAAACTCTGCCCGCAGCCCTATTACGTCCCCATCAAACACCTGGGTATTTCGCCGCATAGCCGTCTCTAACCGCTCCGCTCGCTTGCCGCTCACCTCCGGCACAGCCGATGCAATCACCTTCATCTCGTTCAGCTTACCATTGCAATGCAGAACAAGATCACACCCCGCCGCAACAATTTTCCCGATCCGGCTTTTCAGATCGCCGCCAAGCGCTTTCATGGAAATGTCGTCACTGATCAGAACACCTTCAAATCCAATCGCCTCACGGATAACCCGCGCAATAGCACAGGAAGACTGTGTAACCGGGTGGTCTTCGTCAATCTGATTAAAGACAATGTGAGCTGTCATCCCCATCGGGCAATCCCGCAAGGATTTGAATGGCAAAAAGTCCCGAGCATCAAGCTCCTCAAGAGAGCTTTGCACTTCAGGCAGGGACAGATGACTGTCAACCAGCGCTCGTCCATGACCTGGCATATGCTTCATAACCGGCATCACACCAGCCGCAAGACAGCCGTTCATCGCAGCGCGGCCCAGATCACTCACAAGCTCAGCATCGGAGCCATAGGCCCGCAGGCCGATAATGTTGCTCGCACCTTCCACAGGCATATCAAGACATGGAATACAGTTGGCGCTCAGCCCAAGATCACGCAGGTCCAGACCAATCAGCAAGGCATGTAAATAGGCGGCCCGTTTAGCCGCCTCTTTGTCCTGCACATAAAGCTTCCCAATCGTCCCTGCTGCGGGATAAACGGGCACATGCGGCGCACCAAACCGCTGCACGCGTCCACCTTCCTGATCTATAAAAACTGGCGCATCCGCACGGCCGACTGCCTCGCGAAAATCCGCGCAAAGACGACAGATCTGTTCTGGCGTTTCCATGTTACGGGCAAATAGGATCAGACCAACCGGCTGCTGGTCACGAAAAAAGGCTCTGTCCTCAGCGCTGAGCTCAGGTCCAAAACACCCGGAAATGAACGATTTTAAAACCATGAGTAAAGCTGGTAGCTTGACGCTGGTACGGCGTCAAGCTCCAAAGCGCAGTCCCTGAAAAGGGAATTCGCATTTAATTGCGGCGCACGTAACAGTCACCGCCGGAAGATTTAAACTCAGCACAGAAAGTCTTCGCGCTGGCTGAGCCATCAAACGGCACCTGAATGCGGTAGTAAATGCCTTTATCACCAAGATCTGCCCGTGTAATCACCGGCGTCACCAGAGCCATCAGGTCCGGGTAGCGACGGTTGTAAGAACGGATCTGGACATGTGCATCATTGACTGTGCGAACAGAAGCGACCTGTACAATATAAGTTCCACCAGGAATTTCACCAATAACACCTTCACCCGGTATCGGAGTTGGTGCAATCCTCTGCGGGTTTACAGCTGCTGTTCGCGTGTTCCGGTTAGCAGTCAGGTTCAGCGGTGCGTTTCTGGCAGGTGACGTCGGCAGCGATTGCCGCGGGCTCAGTGCGCCGGAACGACCCGTCCCACTGCCTGTATTGGCAGAAGCAACCACAAACGGCTTGGACTGAGGTACAACACCCACGCCCAGAAGCGTATTGCGCGTCCGGGTTCGCGTTGCCACCGGCGCGTTGGCAAACGCATCCTGCAGATTTACACTTTGGGTTTCACCTGGAAGCGGATCCCACTGCCCGGCCCCTGGCACAGGTGTCGTGTTATCTGTATTGTTCGGATTGCTGTTGCGCACCGTGCTGCCTGAGACAAGCCGCGGCTGCGCTGGCGCCGTGGTATCATCGCCTCCCCGCTGAATAATGCTCCCGTCAGGACGAACAATAACGGTCCGCACCTTCTTCGTCGGGTTCACATCAAACACACTGGATTTTACACTATCCGTATCACTGGAAGCAGGAGGCAACGGTGTAACAGCTGCATCCTCACGCTGAACCATCTTCTCACCATCGACAGGCTGAGACGCTTGCTGGGGAGAAAAGACTTTGGCTGTGTCGTTTTTAGGCTGTGCAGAAGGAGGCGGAACCTCCTTCATCGGAGAGGCATCAGCACGAATAATTGGTGGGGGGGTAGCATCTTCGCCCGTTCCACCAACATCCAAAAGGACAAAGCCGCCACCGCTAACCACAAAAACAGCAGCAATGGATGCAACAGCCATCAAGCCCTTACGCATGCCGCCGCCACGACCTGCTTGCGTTTCAACATCAACAGAAACGCGCGGCACAGCCTGCGGAAGAACGCCGCCGTCAAGGCTTGGATCCTCTTTGCGCATAGCCTGCGCCACAGCATCAAGATCATATCCGCCAAGAGGAGGAGATTGTTCTTCACCCTGCTTTTTTGCAGCATTCACTGCCTCTTGATGAGCAGCTTCTGTCTGTGCCAGTTTTTCAGCAGCTGCAGGCCAGGACATTTCGTCCAAAGAGGTATCGTTAGCAACGCTTTCGTCCAATTGCCAGGCGTTATCACCCTCATTGACAAACGGATCAGTCTCCTGAGCGGCCTGTTCAAAACCAGCACTGATGCGTTCAATTTCATTCAGTTCCGCAGCCAGTTCAGGACCAATCTCAATTTTCTGCTCTGGTTCCGACAAAGGCTCGCGGGCAATTTCATCTGCAAAGATGTCATCAACGTTCTCTTCAATTTCCTGGGCAACACTTCGCACGGGCTGAAGCGACACAGGTTCAGCAACAACGCCTGGCTGTGCTTCACCTTCAAGGCTGAACTCAGCCATCAGGGCTTCTTCGAGATGCCTGGCTGGAATAACAGTTTCCCGTCCGGACACTTTACAGTCAGTGATGTGCTCACCTTCAAGCTCAGCACCTGTATCCATAGCAAATGCTGTCATATCCGGCTCAAAGGCAACAGGATCAGCAGCAGGTGCCACATCATCATGCGTACCGCGCAGCTGAGGCTCCACAGGAGCGTCTTCAAACGCGGGTTCCGGCGCAGGTGTCGGTTTAACGGCACTGGCAACAGCAGCCTTTTTTGCGCGCTCGGCAGCACGCTCTGCACGCCAGCTGTCATAATCGCTTTGAGAAAGCTCATCCAGAGCTTTAGGCGCAACGGATGCCAAAGTCTGCACAGGTGCAGCAGGCTCAGCAACGCACGGCGTTTCAACCGTACGCGGAGCATCTGTTGTGCGCCGTTCAAGGCGCTCACGTAAAGTCTGCTCAGGGCGTGCATCGCGTACGCCTGCAGCATCCAGCGTTGGTGTCGCACGATCCAGCGTTGGTGTCGCACGGCTTACTGTACGGTGAGGACGGGACGTCTGCTCACGCTCCGGCTGAGACCGACTGAGAGAGGCAACTAGGCTTTCTTCAAGGTCGCGGGAAAGAATATCATCCATTTCCGGCTTTGCGGTCACATCAGCGGCAGCCACAGACTGGCGTACGGGCGCAGAAGCAGGAACCGGCTCCGGGTCAGGCACAGTTGCAGCTTTTGGAACTGGTGGAAGGTCGCTGACGTAATCAACAGCCTCCTTCGGCGCACCAGACAACAATGCAGCCGTGCTCAGGTCCGCAAACGGATCAGCATGTCCGTTTGAGCCAGAGTTTTTCGGAGACGCAAAAACGGCATCCAAGGCGGCAAATGAATCCTGTGTTGATGCTGGCTCAGTTGCTTTGGCTGCACCCACTGAAGAATCATTTGCCACTACGGCATCCTTAAGGCCATACTGCGGAGCATGATCAGCAGTTACACTGCGTTCATCTGTCTTTGGAAACAGCGAACGCTCAGAGTTCTGGCTTTTCTTGCAAGAACCTGGGTTGTACTGAGCAGCGTTTTCACCGACAATTCTGGCAAGTTCTACAAGCGGATCCTGATCGCCTGCCCACTGTTGCGGTTCATCGCCTGCCACTTGTCTGGCAGAAACCTCACCCGGTCCCGGATACTTGGAGCGATTGGTCATTGCAGCGGTGTTTTCCCTTAAATAAGAGACTCGCAATCCCCACCGCGAACCTCCTGTACTCTGTCAACTGTGCTCACGCACTAGCGCATTTCATATGGAGCTGTGACACCCAAAACATTGAGGCCAGAAGCAATTACCTGTGAAACTGCATAGACTAACGCGAGTCGAGCTTTGGTTAATTCTGGTGTTTTATCATTAATAAAGCGTAATTGCGGCTTTTCCTTGCCTCGGGACCAGTGGCTGTGAAGCGCATTAGCCAGCTCATAAAGATAAAACGCGATGCGGTGCGGCTCGTGATTTTCTGAGGCTCCCTCTACAATTCGGGGCCATTGAGCCATCTTCGCGATCAGTGCAAACTCACCCTCATCATCAAGCTGTGCAAAATCTGCTGACTGTAACTCTTCAGCCGTATTGGAGAACCAATCCAGTTCTTCAGCAGCCTGACGAAGCACAGAATGACACCGGGCGTGACCATACTGAACATAAAACACCGGATTGTCTTTCGACTGTTCTTTCACCTTGTCAAAATCAAAGTCCAGCTGCGCATCGTTCTTACGATAGAGCATGATAAAGCGTACCGCATCCACACCCACTTCATCAACCACATCGCGAAGGGTGATGAAATTACCAGAGCGCTTGGACATTTTGAACTCAGTGCCGCCCTTGAAGAGCTTCACAAGCTGACACAGACGCACAATCACATCCACATCACCGCCGGAAATTGCATTGCCGATCGCTTCCAGACGCTTCACATACCCGCTATGGTCAGCGCCAAGTACAAAGATGATCTCTTTAAACCCGCGCTCAATCTTGTCACGCATGTAAGCAACGTCAGCCGCAAAATAAGTGTAGCTGCCATCAGACTTTACCAGCGCACGGTCACTGTCATCACCATAGCCGGACGAGCGGAACAGGGTCTGCTCACGATCTTCCCAGTCATCAGGCACTTCACCTTTTGGCGGTGGCAGAGTACCGTTGTAAACCAGATCACGCTTGCGCAGATCATCCAGTGTCAGATCAATAGCATTGCCCTGACCGTGCATGGTTTTTTCAGAAAAGAACACATCGTGCTTAACGTTCAGGGCGCTGAGATCATCACGGATCAGGTCCATCATCTTATCAACGGTATAGCCTTTGAGCAGAGCAAGACGTTCGCCCGGATCCATATCCTTCAGAGGTTCCCCATATTCCTCTGCCAGCGCCTTGCCGACGGGAATAAGGTATTCGCCCGGATAATAGCCCTCAGGGATCTTGCCAATGTCCTCCCCCAGCGCTTCGCGGTAGCGCAGGAACGCAGAGTTCGCCAGAGTATCAATCTGGGAACCGGCATCGTTGATAATATATTCGCGGGTCACATCGTAACCGGCAAACTCCAACAGGCTCGCCAGCGCATCACCCATAACAGCACCACGGGTATGGCCCACATGCATCGGCCCGGTTGGGTTCGCGGAAACATACTCCACGTTCACCTTCAGGCCGGCTCCGCAGGTATTGCTTCCAAATGTTTGACCCCTGGCAACAACTTCTGCCAGCACACGCTCCCATAAAACTTTGTTCACGCGGATGTTGATGAAGCCCGGTCCGGCAACATCAACAGCATCAACTTCACTGTCGGCGCGCAGGCCTTCTGCGATTTTTTCCGCAAGATCACGCGGCTTCATCTTCAGCTGTTTAGCCAGCACCATGGCAGCGTTGGTCGCCAGATCGCCATGAGCAGCATCCCGGGGAGGTTCAACAGTCACACGTCGGAGATCCGGCTCCGGCACGTCAGCAGCAAGGTCGAGATCCCTCACTACACTGTTTACCCTTTCGGCGAAGTCTGCAAAGATGTTCATTTTCAAAAGCCCAGTTTGACAACTCACAGATTTTGCGAAGCCAAAGCCTCACATAAACGCCATGAGTTAATAGTGTTTGAACTGGCGCATTACCCCAGTTCAGGGATATCGTCAAATAATCGTCGATGTTCGTCTAAGGCATAACGGTCTGTCATGCCAGCAATGAAGTCGCAGACCCTGCGGGCCTTCACCTCATCACACTCGCCTTTCAGCCCTGCACACCATGGTTCCGGCATTCTTTCCGGTGCCTTAAAGTAGGTGCGGAATAAATCCCGGACCACTTTGGCAACCTTCCTGCGAACCGCCAGAACACTTTCATGCCGATACAGATTAGCAAATAAAAACTCTTTCAACTCGCGCTCTTCTCGTGCCATTTCAGTTGAAAAGGCAATAACAGGACCATTTGCAGCACGAATATCCCCGCATTTCCTGGGAGAAACCTGTTTAATTCGCAAAATACTCTCCGCAATCACGTCCTCCACCATCCCGGTAATACATCTGCGGCCAATCTCGTGAATGCGCCGCGCAGCTTCCAGACCTGGGTATTTCCCGTCCACCTCCTCCAGAATGCGTCTCAGATACGGCACGTCTTTCATGGCCTCAAAGCTGAGCAGTCCGGCCCGCAGTCCGTCATCCAGATCATGCGCGTCATAAGCAATGTCATCTGCAATAGCCGCCACCTGCGCTTCTGCGCCCGGCCATGACCACAACAACAAATCCTGACGTCTGGCGTACTCGCTCACAGCAAACGGCAGATGCTTGCCTTCGAGCTTGCCACAGGGTGCGCCGGAACGATCTGTCAGCGGCCCATTGTGTTTTACAAGCCCTTCCAGCGTTTCCCACGCCAGATTGAGCCCGTCAAACTCTGCATACCTGCGCTCCAGATCCGTCACAATGCGCAGTGACTGGGCATTGTGGTCAAACCCGCCATAGTCCGCCATGCATTCATGCATCACGTCCTCGCCCTCATGTCCAAACGGGGTGTGTCCAAGATCATGCGCCAGCGCCAAACATTCCGCCAGATCCTCATCCAGCCGCAGCGCACGGGCCAGCGACCGGGCAATCTGGGAAACCTCAATAGTATGGGTCAGACGGGTGCGGAAATGATCACCCTCGTGATACACAAAGACCTGCGTCTTGTGTTTCAAACGTCGAAAGGCTGCGGAATGGATGATGCGGTCACGATCACGCTGAAACGGCGTGCGCGTCGGGCTCTCCGGTTCAAAAAAAAGTCGGCCACGACTGAGTTCGGGATTAACAGCATACTCCGCCCATGTCTGGGCACCGTATCCTAACGTCCTGACCATTCTTTATCCCCCACCCCTTATAATCAGAAAATGCCCGGGTCATTCCCAGTTTTTTGTATTACAGCAATGGCATAACAGATGTAACGGTCCTGTAAATAACCGTTTTTTTTCAGGCCGAATGTAATTTATACGCCGAGTCATTGAGAATCCGGATTTATCTTGACGACTTGCTCCAAATAGATTCTTTTTTGGTCATGATTTGCTGTAAATTTTTATCATCGACCGATCGTGTTGAATTAGAGCGTTGCGTTCGCCGTCATCGGGAAGATCACGGCATTGCCAGGCGTGCCAATGCGATATTGCTTTTAGATGATGGTGAGAGCTGTGCTCAAATCGCTAAATTTTTGTACGTAGATGATGATACGATCCGATGTTGGTACAAAATCTATCGTCGAGATGGCTGGGAAGCTTTGTCTTGTGACGACTGGCGGGGTGGTCACTCGCTGATCACGAGCGATCAGGAAACGAAACTTAGCCAATGGCTTGAGGGACGTTTCTGCCGTTGTGCGGATGAGGTGCGTGCATATATTTTGGAGAAGTTTTCCCTGCATTACTCCCATTCTGGCTGTGTCAAGCTTTTACGCCGCTTAGGTTTTGAGTATCGCAAGCCAATGGCACTACCAACGGTCGCTGACGAGGCTAAACAGACGGAATTCATTGCGATGTATGAGAGCCTGCTGAATGGCCTGGCTGATGATGAAACGGTTTATTTTGCGGATGCTGTGCATCCTGAATATCAGAATAAGCCCGCTTTTGGCTGGACACGAAAAGGAACAAAGCCTGCTGTAAAAACGTAAGCGTCCGGCGCCCCTGACCTATCAAGCTTGAACAACTTCAGTTACGCTGTTTGAGCAGCGTAACACCAGGGCATGAGGTCGTTGATACGGTTGATCTTATGGTCGGCAATTTGAGCCAGAACCCAGGTAAGCCAGGCTTGCGGGTCAACGCTGTTGAGTTTGACGGTCTCAATAAGAGTATAGGCGATGGCCGCTGCCTTGCCGCCCCCTTCAGAGCCTCTAAAGATGTAATTCTTTCTTCCAGGGGCCACAGGTTTGACTGCGCGCTCCGCTGTATTATTGTCCAGTTCAAGGTTGCCATTCTCAAGATAAGGCCGCGCCTTTGCCAACCGATTGAGCGCATAACCTATGGCTTTAGCCAGTGTGGACTTGCCCGATATTTTGGGGAGCTGGGCCTGTAGCCAGTCTTCCAGATCATCAAATACAGGTTTGGATCGCGCTTGCCGCAGTTTGACCCGCTCAGACGGTGATTTCCCGCGAACCTGCTTTTCGAACTCATAGAGTTTTGCCATGCGCTGGATGGCCTCACCAGCCACGCTTGATCCTTGAGAGGCGTGGATATCCACGAACTTGCGCCTGATATGTGCAACACAAGCCATTTTCGAGGCCTTGTCTTGTGCGAACAGCCCGTTAAAACCAGCATAGCCATCAGCGTGGATCCAGCCTTTATAACCCTTGAGGTGTTCCTGAGGGTGCTTACCTTTACGATCAACGGTGAATTGGTAGTATGCCGCAGGTGGGGCTGGCCCCGCCCACGGCCGCTCACCTCTCACATACGCCCAGACCCGGGCGGTCTTTGTCTTTTTATTGCCAGGAGCCTGAAGCTTGATCGGCGTGTCATCAGCAAAGATAGCACTCCCCTGCAACACCATCGCGCCAACAGCATCCGCCAGCGGCTCCATCAGGGCCGTGGAGCGCCCCACCCAGTCACAAAGGGTAGAGCGGTCAAGATCGATACCTTCCCGATCAAAAATCCGGGACTGACGATAAAGCGGTAAGTGGTCACAAAACTTCGACACCAGCACATGAGCCAGCAGGCCTGGCCCAGGTCGCCCGCGCTCAATTGGTCTTGAGGGCAGCGGGGCCTGGACAACCTTCTCACAGCACGAGCATGACAGACGCGGGCGCAGTATCCGGTTGACGACAAAGCGACCCGGTACATATTCGAGTTCCTCAGTAATATCCTCACCGGGCTGCTCAGTGAGCCACCACAGCAACGACAAGTATCACCTGGAACAAGCACCGTATCATGCCGCTCCAGGTGAGCTGGCAATGGGTTGCGGCTGTGCTTGCGCTTTTGTTTTTCCTTTGGAGCAGGCTTGTGCTGTTCTTCGGCAGCCTCGGCAATCTCCTTGTCCTCAGCAAGATTGAGGTGAAGCTGGTCAAGACTTTCCGATTTCGACCCGAACCGGTGCCGGTTGGCCCCATGAAGCTGGTGCTGAAGTTGCTCAACTTTTAAACTCAGCGCCTTGACTTCCTTCGCCAAAAGCTGGTTGATTGCTTTCAGTTCGGCGGGGTCTTCGGGCGTGATATCAAGATCCTTGAGCATAAGACCATCATACACGAAACAGCACAAAACATGAAGGAAAACAAAGCAAAACCATGCCGTTATTCACTCATCCAGCGGTTAAAGGAACCCATGTTTTAACTGGAGCGCGCCAGTCAATCCCCTCAGGAAGCATCGACAATTGGGCTGCGGAAATGTGGACTTTGCCGTGCTTTACTGCTGGCCAGATAAACCGGCCCGTCTCAAGGCGCCTGGTGAACAGACAGGCTCC
>CANNAV010000025.1 GCA_947502585.1 uncultured Pseudovibrio sp. | reverse complement strand
TGTAGCTTAAGTGCTGTTGCAAAAAGCAGAAGCTTGATTGAAAAGGCAGGTTCCGAAAGGGGCCTGTTTTTTTGGGAATGTCTCATGCCTGACGAAAAAGACCTGTTCCTCTGCCATGAAATGTGATGAAATAGCGGAATGACAAACAGTTGCGCATTTAGCGCTCTGATGGATGGGGGGTAAGCATGGTCAATGGGAAATGTGAATGCGGTAAAGTGAGCTTTCAGGCAGAAGGTGTGGGGGGCACTGTAACAATCTGCCATTGCAGCCAATGCAGGCGCATAAGCGGTCACGTTTGGGCCGCGACACACGCTTCCTGCGAAAAACTGTCCTTCTCATCAGATGAAGGGCTGACCTGGTATGTCTCATCAGACTTCGCAAAGCGGGGTTTTTGCAAATTCTGCGGCTCCAGTTTGTTCTATAAGATGAATGATCAAGACTTCATTACCATCGCAGCAGGCTGTCTTGATGCGCCAACAAACCTCGAAATCGGCAAGCATATCTTTGTGAAAGATAAAGGTGATTACTACGAGATCACCGATAATATGCCCCAGATTCAGAGATTCTGACACGCCTGCTTTTCAGATAAGCTTCGCTCCTCTGGCTGATAACCAGAGGAGCGAAGTTTGCATTAAACGATAGCGGCGGCGGGAGACTACCCAATCATTTCATTGTCGTCACGCTTGATGACGATGACGGAAGAGCGTGGCAGTTTGCCGCCGTCTGGCCAGTTGCCGCCCGGATGTTGAATGCCCACAAACATGCTACGGCGATCAGCGGACCATGTCAGGCCGGTGACTTCAGAGCCGACTGGCCCGGTCATGAAGCGCTGGATCTCACCCGTCACAGGATCACCAACCAGCATCTGATTGTTGCCCATGCCGACAAAGTCACCTTCATTGCTGTCGTTGCCGTCTGTCTGGATCCAGACCATGCCGCTCTCATCAAACGCCATACCATCCGGTGAGTTGAACATATTGCCAGCATTGATGTTTGCAGAACCTGCCTTTGGCCCCTCGTGAATGGTCGGATTGCCAGCCATCACATAAAGATCCCAGTCAAACGTGTCTGCTGCATGATCCTTGTTATGAGGCCGCCAGCGCACGATCTGACCGTACTTGTTGGTCTCGCGTGGATTCGGGCCGTTGACGGAGGTGTCATCCCCTCCGGCGTTTGGCTTTACACCGCGGTTTTTGTTATTGGTCAGGCAGCAATAGGCTTCAACTGCATTGGGATTGGCAGAAACCCACTCAGGACGATCCATGGTGGTCGCACCAACAGCAGAGCCGGCCATACGGGTGAAGATCGAAATGTGTGCTGAATCCATACCCGTGGTCTCTGGGGTCAGAGCCAGCCACTCACCTGTCTGGTTATCGTTGAACCTGGCAACATAGAGAGTGCCGTCATCCAGCAAGCCGTCAGTTGGCTGGCCGGGAGCGTAAACGCCGTTGGAAACGAACCGGTACAGGAACTCGCCGCGCTCATCATCTCCCATGTAAACGACGACACGGCCATCCGCTGCCAGAACCGCTTCCGCATTCTCATGCTTGAAGCGGCCCATCGCCGTGTGCTTCACAGGTGTTGAAGTCGGATCTGTCGGATCGATCTCTACAATCCAGCCTGCGCGATGCGGCTCGTTTGGGTTCTTCGCAATGTCAAAGCGCTCATCAAACTTGTGGTAGTCGTAGTTTTTGCCCTTCTCGCTGATGCCATAACGCTCATAACCAGCATCAACACCGTCCAGACGTGCCGCTGGAACAGCATCTGTTGCGCCAAAGTAACCGTTGAAGTTCTCCTCACAGGTCAGGAACGTGCCCCAGGGTGTCTTTCCCGATCCACAGTTGTTGAGGGTACCAAGCGATCGTGTACCAGCAGGATCAGCAGCCGTTTGCAGTAATGGGTGGCCGGCAGCAGGCCCGGCCAGCGTCATCGGTGTGTTGTGTGTGATGCGGCGATTGAACGGACTGTTCTTCACGATAGCCCAGCCATCGTTCCCGTCTTCCACTTCAATAACAACCACACCTTGCAGGTGCTGCAACTTCAGAACATCCTCAGCGCTTCTGGGTGCGCCATCTTCGTTCTGAGGTAGGTTGATCTTGAGGTTGACGTATTCATGGTTGATTGCCAACAGCTGCTTACCCTGAAACTGGAAGCTTTCCATGCCATCGGTGTTCTCACCAAACACCTTGTCCGCATCCGCGGCAGAGCCACCGGTCTCATGGTTGAAGGCTTCCGCGCCATCTACCAGAGCATCCCCCCAACGGGCCAGAATTTTCCAGTTGTAGCCATCAGGCACATGCACGGTTGCATCACTGTAAGTTGGGATGGGTTTGAATGCGAAACGTGAAGCAGAAGCTTTGGCTTCAGATATGGAAAGACCAGTCAGACCAGTGCCCATCACAGCTGCACCTGAGCCAAATGCGAGAACACCCCCAAGAAAACCGCGGCGTGAAATTGCACGCTCGACAACGCGGTCAAATTCATTTTCTTCAGCACGAGGGAAGTTCTGTTCATCCCACTCATCTGCAGTGAGTTCATTCGTAAATTCTTTAGTCATTTGAAAAATCCGGTAGATAAAGGTGAACACACGTTAAGGCACCAACATGACAATTTCACGAAGCAGTTGAACTATGAAGATCCCGCAGCTGTAATGTGAATGTTGTATTCAAGTTAATATATTCTGTGGGAAATGTTAAATTAATCTGATGAGTGCCAGAGTTAAGATCTTGCTTTTTCAGGCTATTGTTGATTCTATTCAATTCTGCTTGGATAATTACTTTAATATATGTATTCAAGGCGATGAGAATGCCATATCACTCAGTAAAAATAATAAGTTGACGTCTGATGAGATAGTGCTGTGAGCCAAATTTCAGAATGTCCCGAATTGCACTTTCAGGCTTCCAACTCTTCCAGGAGTCCTGTGGAATCTGCGCATAAGTATCCTCTCACACTGGCTCAATCACCTTTTGCAAACAGACGGAGCGGGTATCCTTGTACCCCCTGTGCTTCATAGAAGCAGACGGCCTGCACATTATCTCTGCGGATAAGCAACTGAACCTTCCAAATCCCCGCGTACGCAAGCAGTCTTCTTCGGCTGTTGTGCTCGCCTTACCAAGCCATTTTCCATGGTGCCATCTTCGCCGCACATAATGCTGGCAACAACATAGCGGTTCAGCTCACCAGTCTGGATCGTAGAGTGTTCCCCATCCAGTGTTTTTTCGATATCCCGACCCGGATCATTCCATTTACGGAAGACCCCTACAGCTTTCCACAGGGCAATAACTGCGCTCTGACCGGACAAACACATTTCACGACAAAATCATATGTGCCGCGCACAGTAGTTCGAAAATAGCAAGGTAATCGCAGAATGTTTTGTTATTATTGGTTTTAATACAATAACTTGCAATTGAAAGGAGAAATAATAACATGGTTAATAATCTATAAGTAAAAATATGAAATTCTTTGCGCGAACGAGAGGTTTTGATATGGCTTTTTTTAAGCGCAATACACAAATGCTTGCTGATGCGGCTGCAAACAACCGGGAAGAAGTAATCGCTCCAGATGCAGGCGTGGAATTTGCAGAACCTGAGAATTCGATTGATAGTGCACGCCTGTTCGGTGAATTAGATGCACTCGCGTTGGATATGGCATCAGCAGCAGGAGAGCTGGACGCCGTAAATAATACTGCGGGCGCTTTGAAAAAGGCCATGGAAAGCCTTCAGGACGCGTCTGGGCGCGTTGTTGAGAGTAACTGTGAAGTAACCGAGGCAGTTGAACATACTGCTGAGCAGACATCCAGCGCCCGCGATACCATGTCCAAGTCTCAGGAGGTGGTGACCGATGCACTTGCCAACATCAACAGTCTGTCTACAGCCATCAGCAGCATCAACCGACAGCTGGAGGGCCTTCAGGCCTCATTTGCCAACGTCCGCCAGTTCTCCAGTTCCATTGACGCCATCGCCCGGCAAACCAATTTGCTGGCACTCAACGCAACCATTGAAGCAGCCCGCGCTGGTGAAGCAGGGAAGGGCTTTGCTGTCGTGGCCAGTGAAGTAAAAGTCCTCGCCACTCAAACGACTGTTGCAACGGAGCAGATCGACCAGACCATTCTCCAACTCGGCAAAGAAGCCGACACCCTGGTTGATTTGGGTAAGGGTGCGCTTGGTACAGTCGCAACCGCTGAAAATAGCACTCAATCCATCAATGACCTCTTCCAGGAGCTGGAAGCGATGGTAGACAACATATCCGCGAACACAGATTCCATACGAACGGCTTGCGCAAATAACGATGCAGATACCGAGGAACTTCTGCGTAACCGTGATGAAATGATCGGTGTCGTCTCCACAAATGCAGAAAGCATTAAACAGGTCTCTGGTCAGATGCTGGGAACCTCTCAGAGCGCCAATGCGCTTTTAGCTGAAGTCGCACTCGAACATGGCGATAATCTCAACCAGAAAATGATCGAGGTTGCAAAAGTGACTGCTGGAAAGACCATGGAAGCGTTTGATGCGGAGGTGAACGCAGGTCGGATATCGGTGAAAGATCTTTTCGATTTCAACTACACGCCAATAGAAGGCTCTGACCCAACCCAGTTCATGGCGTCATTCACTCAGATGACCGACCGGGTGCTTCCGGCTATTCAGGAGCCAGTTAAAGATCTTGATGATCACATCGTCTTCTGTGCAGCGCTGGATAAGAACGCATATCTGCCAACGCATAGCAAAGAGTACTCCAGGCCACAGGGCACTGACCCGGTCTGGAATGCAGCAAACTGCCGTAACCGCAGAATGTTTGATGACCATGCAGGCCTGAATGCAAGCAAGAACACCAAAGAGTACAGCCTGCAAACTTATCGTCGGGATATGGGAGGCGGAAAAATAATGATGATCAAACTGGTCTCAGCGCCAATCTGGGTCAAGGGTCGCCACTGGGGCAACACCCTCATCGCATTCAAGGCCTGATCGGAGGAAGGCAGTTTCACTCAGAAATGCCGTTTGCCTGATATTCAGAATATTAAAAAAGCCCTACACTCACCCCTTCTGGTGAGGCGAGAGTGCATGGCAATGATGGAATAGCGGCTTCTCTTGAATTGAGAGGAACTTAAAGCTCGCCACGGATCACGTAACGAAGCAGATCAACCACCTGGTCAGGGTCTTCTGCAACAGCATGGGCAGCTGCATCCACTTCCTTCAGGGGATGCGTAAGAGCTGGTTCATGTAATACGATGATGCTCTTGCCTAATGCTGAGGCGAAACCTGCATCAAACGCTGCATTCCATTGCCGATATTTGTCGCCAAAGCGAACCACAACGATATCTGCCTCAGAGAGCAGCGTGCGGGTGCGTATAGCATTTACCTTCGCACCCTTGTGATCTCTCCAGAAATTACTTTCTTCCGGCCCCAGAATTTCAACACCGCAATCATCACTGGCTTCGTGATCAGTCACAGCACTGTCGAAATGAACAGGCAGGCCTGCATTGGTCGCACCATGTTCAATACGATCTCTCCAGTCGGTGTGGATTTCACCTGAAAGATAAACACGCCACGTTTTCATCGGCTGGCCTCCCCCTTAGAATCTGCATTTGCCTGCAAATTTTAGGAGGGGCTGTAACTCGGTTCAAGGTCAGGCTGCTTATTGGTGACTTCTTTCCGCACACGATCACGCTGGCGTTTGCGAGAGAACAATCGGTTTTGTGCAAGAAGCAGGTCTGCGCAAGCCAGATACGTGTCTGTACGGGCAGCATCTGCAGCTTTCCTGCAGGCCTTGCCTTCTTTACAGTCCATTCGGCTTTAGCTGTGCCCTGGATATCTGAATGGGCAAAAATGGAATCTATAAAAACCCTGACAGGAGACTTAACCTGAACGCTTGCTGAATACGAGTGTTCACTATATGTTCCAGTTGTGGAGTCGCACGGTTGCCGATTCGGGAAGCCATCTTGTTTCAATAGGTATTGGGAAGTCAGATGACGACGACCATTGAGTTTAAAGAGTGTTGCCTGTGTGGCGCAATCACTTTTGAAGGTGAAGCGCCGGATGAGCCGGTCAGCGCGTGTTATTGTAAGCAATGCCGCCAGTGGGGCAGTGGTCCATTCAAGGTTTTCAGCGTGCCTCTGGCTAACCTGAAGCTCACCACTGGCGAGGATGCTGTCAAACACTGCGCGTCCTCCGAGTTCGCACGTCGCAGTTTTTGCTCAAAATGCGTGTCTGACCTGTTTTGGCATGCTGATCGCCTGCCCCAATGGAAAATCCGTATAGCGATTGCCGCGGGTACGTTGGAGCAGTCAGCAGGCCTAACAGCAGGTACTCATGTTTTCTGTGCCACAAAGGGTGACTACTACGGGATTGAAGATCACCGACCTCAATATTCTCACGAAGGTTGATGAAGAAATTGATTTTAACCCAACTCGTGGTTTGCAGAACAGATTGCGCGAAAAACTCCAAGGGAGAATAACATGTCGGACTTGCGGATTTATAAAGCGAAATGCCTTTGTGGCGAAGTCACATTTAAGGCTGAAGCGCGTCTCAACGAGGTTGGCTTGTGCCACTGCTCAATGTGTCGCCGCTGGAACAGTGGCCCGTTCCATGCGGTGGGGGTCTCGCTTGATACTTTAAAGGTTGAGAGAGGCGAGGAGAACATCTCCTACTATCGCTCCTCGGAATATTCCAGGCGTGCCTTCTGCAACAATTGCGGCAGCAGCCTGTTTTATCACGGAGATAATATACCCGAGATTGCTCACAAAGTTTACTTCAGCGCCGGGCTGCTGGAAGAGCCGACTGGTTTGAAATTGACAGGCCATATCTTCTGCGCCAGCAAAGGCGATTACTACGAGATAGAAGGAGACCTGCCTCAACACGAAACAGTATAAAAATCCGCTATGCGGTCAAAACCGGTGCAAGGTGAGCGGTTGGATCAGGGTGTGTTCTTCACACACTTCAGCTCCAGCCGTTCTCCCACATATAATCAAGCGCTACCCGGTAGTTTGGGAACTTGAATTTATACCCCAAAGCGCCTTTCAGCCTGGCATTGCTCGTGCGTTTCACTTCGCCGTAAAACGAGACCGCCATAGGCGAAAGATCAGCATCTTCAAAGGCGATTGCCGGCGGTGGTTCCACCCCCATCAGGTGAGCTGCATATTCCACTACGTCTTCTGGCGGACACGGTGCATCATCACACACGTTGAAAATACCGGACGCGTTATCTTCAAACGCGTGCTGCACAGCTCCGGCAATATCCATCACATGGATGCGATTAAAGACCTGACCTTCTTTGATAATCCGGCGCGCTTTACCCTTGTCCAGGCTACACAGTGCATTCTGACCGCGGCCATATATGCCAGCCAGGCGTAAGATGCAGACCGGAATGCTTGTTTCTTCAGAAAACGCAAGCCACTCGTGTTCAGCTTCCAGACGCTGCATAGAGCGTTTGGAGGTTGGATTGCACTCTGCTGTTTCTGTTACCCAGCGACCTTTGTGGTCCCCATAAACACCAATCGTAGAGAAATAGCAGATCGCCATCGGCTTCGCTTCCGCCACCGCATCACGTGCAGCATTCAGCAGAGGGTCACCATCGTCTGTTGGCGCGGCAGAAACCAGAATATGGGTTGCGGTGGTAATAGCCTCCAACAGCTCATCGCTTGCTGCTTGTCCGTCAAAAAGGATCGGTTGCATCCCTTTGGACTGCAGCGTCTTCATTTTCTCTGGTGAGCGGGTCGTTCCGCCAATCCACGAAAACTCGGTCCCGTACATTTTCACAAAGTGGCGAGCTGAGTATCCAGCTCCCAAAATCAACAAGCGCATTCCAAGCCCCCGGCTTACATTTACAGTTTCAGATAGTTCCTGCGCACTTCATAAAGCATCACAGCCGTTGCAACGGCCAAATTCATTGAATCTGCTTGTCCGGCCTGAGGAATTTTCACCAGTTCAGAGCAGGTATCAGTCAGTTTATCACTCAAACCGGCCTGCTCATTGCCCATCAACAAAATGACAGGTTCTTTATAATCTGCAGCACGATAGTCTTTTGTGCCCCGCAAATGGGTGCCAACCACAAGTCCAGCCCAGTTCTTGCGGAAATCAATGAACTCATCAGCAGTACACCGCACAAGCGGCACATGGAACAGAGAGCCCATTGTGGCACGTACGGTCTCGACAGCAAATGGGTCAGTTGTTTCGTCAATCAGAATAACGCCAGTCGCCCCAACTGCATCGCCTGTGCGGATGATGGTGCCCAAGTTGCCCGGATCACGTACACGATCAAGCGCTATCCATGTAGTTGCACTTTTCGGGTCAAGGTCACTCAGCTTCAGGGTCTGTTGCTCATAAACTCCAACCACCATCTGCGGATTATCACGGCGGGTGATTGCTCCCAGAACAGCCGTGTTCACCTCAAGAATAAGCGCACCGCGGGCTTTCGCTTTTGCTGCGGTTTCTAAAGCAATCCTGTTTTCGCGAGCCTCAGGGCCGAGCGCCAGATAACGTATACCCCAGCCAGCTTCCAAAGCATCGGTTGCCAGCTTCAGCCCTTCGGCAACAAACAATCCGGTTTGCTTGCGGTGTTTGCGTTGGGCCACAAGGCCTTTGATTTCCTTTACAATCGGGTTGGAATGTGAGGTGATCTGCTTTACTGCACCGGCACGGTGGTTTTCTCTGGTTTTCATCCGGTTATGCTCCCTCAGCCTTATTGTTATCAGGTGCACTCCACCGGCTGAACAGGGAGGTTGAGAGCAATCGTGGTCCATCAAATTCGCGAATCGCCAGTTCGCCGGATTCAATCGTACCCGGCAGGCCATCAAGACACTCACGCATCAACTCATGAGAAGCAAGGAAGCTGGCGCGAATAGCGTAGCTGGACATCAGCAGGAATTGTGCATTGGCTGAGAGCAGCTTTCGCACGCAGGCCAGCATATACGGCACATTCTCAAAGAAATCCCAGACCTCGCCATTTGGCCCGCGACCAAATTTCGGCGGGTCAAGAATAATGCCGTCATAGGTGTTTTCACGGCGCACTTCCCGCTCCACAAACTTCATGGCGTCATCGCATATCCAGCGAATTGGCTTATCTTTAAGGCCGGAAAGATCCTGGTTCTCACGTGCCCAGACAATGGCTTTTTTGGAGGCATCAACATGAGTGACTTGTGCGCCAAGAGCAGCGGGCAGCAGCGAGGCCAAACCGGTGTATCCAAACAGGTTGAGAATTTTAAGCGGGTGTGCTGCTTTTCTGATCTGCTCACCAACCCAATCCCAGTGTGCAGCCTGTTCAGGAAACACGCCTACATGGCGGAAAGACATAAACTGGCCGTTGAACGTGGCAGGCCCGTATTTCATTTGCCAGACTTCATCAACCTGACTGGCAAACTTCCAGCCACCCGGACCTTCTTCCTCAACGTCACCGGTAAAAATAGCGTCGGCGCTTTTCCATTCACTTTCTGGCAGGCGAGGGGCACCCATGGCTTGCGCTTCAGGTCTGATGAGCTTGTAGCGGCCATATCGTTCAAGCTTTTGTCCGTGCCCCATGTCCAGCAGGGCATAATCGTCCCACCCGTTCATTTCCAACAACACAGGCAGAACGCTGGCAGGTGTGGCAAACCGGGCAGCGGTTGGTTTGTGTTCGCGCATGATGGACTCAACAACCGTGATAGCTGGAGCGCTGCGCGTAGGGTCTCGCCGGTTTGGGCGAGTGGCTGTTGTGCTTTCTTTCTTGCCACTACGAGTGTCGCGTTTGACAGAAAAACCACGCTTGGGACCGTTGTCCCTCCCTGCACCGCCTTTTTTGGATTGTGCATTGCGGCCTCGCGGGGTGCCGCTTTTGGGTGATTTGCTCAAGGATGTTGCCTTTGATTTTCTGGCATGAACGCGAGACAAAGCCTCACGCTGAAGTCATCAGTTTAATGAAAAGGCATTAAGGCGATGTGGGCCTCGGGTCAACGCTATAGCGCAAAACAAGCTCCTTACCGTTAAGTGAGTATCCACAGCATAGGAACGCCAGCATACCGCAGGACGTATAAAACGTCGTTGTGTCGAGAAAAGAAGTTTTGAGCATCCTTGCTAATTTTAACACGAGAGGTACTTGTCTTTTCCCTCGGTTTAAGTCCAATCTAAATGACGTGGAATGCAAAAGTGACCTTAAGGCGTCGAGCCTACCTGAAGGAAGCACTGAAACGAATGAGGGGCGATCCATGGAAATGTCCGGAGAGCAGCTAATACCCGCGGGTCAGGAAAAGGTTTGGGAAGCTCTCAATGATCCTGAATTACTGAAAAAGTGTATTCCCGGCTGCGATAGTCTGGAAAAAACCTCTGACACTGCGATGAATGCCACGATCACAGCGAAAGTGGGGCCGGTCAAAGCCAGGTTTAAAGGGGAAGTAATTCTCTCTGACCTGAACCCGCCAAACTCCTACAAAATATCCGGCGAAGGCAAAGGAGGTGTTGCAGGATTTGCAAAGGGTTCAGCAGATGTGACCCTGTCAGAGAGTGGGGATGGCACTCTGTTGAGTTATGAGGTTAGTGCAAAGGTCGGTGGTAAACTTGCTCAATTGGGAAACCGGCTGATCGACTCAACTGCAAAAAAGATGGCCGAGGAATTTTTCTCGAATCTGAACAGGGAACTAGGTGGAACTCCGCCAGCAGGTACGGACGAGCCGCTGGAAGCTGTTGAGTTGGACCAGGGACTGATCGAAGAAGCCAAGTCTATCGCAAACGAGCACGCCATCGAAGGATCAGTGGAGGCAATAGCTGAGGCTGAAAGTGCACTGGAAGATGCAGTTAAAGACGTTGAGGAGAAAGTAGAGGTTGCGGCGGGAAAAGGATTTTTGGGTGGTCCCCTCGGTTGGGGCCTCCTGACCCTGATTGTTTTGATTGCTCTTTATTGGTTGTTGTGAAACCAGCGGTTTAGCAGCCGGAGATTGCAAGATGCACAGAGGGTTTTTTAAAAGCTGACGGCCCCGCCGAATAACAGGCCAGTGGCCTGAATTACAACCAGCTGCCTTGACAGGACGGGGGCCTGACCAGGGCTGTTGGCTACATAGCCTGCAGACGCGAAATTGCAGGCATTTTTGAGGGAGGAAAACCATGACGACTGTCTCTATGACGGTGAATGGAAAGCAGATTTCCGGTGAGGTTGAAGACCGTACCCTGTTGTCTACATTTCTGCGGGAAAACCAAGGACTTACCGGAACACATATCGGCTGCGACACTTCACAGTGCGGCGCATGTCTTGTGCACCTGGATGGTAAGGCGGTTAAATCCTGCAGTATGCTTGCTGTGCAGGCAACTGGTTCTGCTGTCATCACAATTGAAGGGGTTTCCCAAAATGGTGAGCTGCACATCATGCAGAAAGCCTTCAAGGAAAACCACGGTCTTCAGTGCGGTTTCTGTACCCCTGGCATGATCATATCCGCAATTGATATGATTGACCGTCTGGGTACGGATCTGGACGAGAAAACAATCCGCCATGAGCTGGAAGGCAACATATGTCGCTGTACCGGGTACCACAACATCGTCAAGGCGATCAAAGCCGCTGCTGACGAAATGGCGGAAGTTCTCGAAGCGGCAGAATAATTCGGGAATTCAACTGATCATTGATTCGGCTGCACCTCATTTCAGGTGCGTTGCTTTGCCGGAGCCTATGAACGGTTGCTGAAGTCAACCTTCCGGGAGGGAATGGAAATGACAGCAGAAGGAATTGGCGCACGAGTGTTGCGCAAAGAAGACAAAAGATTTATTACCGGAAATGGCCGTTACACGGATGATGTGACCATGCAGCGCATGGGGTACGCGGCTTTTGTCCGCTCAACACACGCGCATGCACGCATCAAATCCATCAACACAGATGATGCGATGAAGATGCCGGGTGTTGATGCGGTCCTGAATGGACATCAGCTGGTCGCAGACGGCATCGGCAACATCATTTGCGGATGGATGATCCATTCCAAAGATGGCTCTCCAATGAACATGGGCGCTTACCGCGCTTTGGAGTCGGAAACAGTTCGTTATGTTGGTCAGGCCATCGCAGTCGTTGTTGCTGATACCCAGCAGCAGGCACGTGATGCAGCGGAAGCTGTTGTGGTGGACTATGAAGATTTGCCAGCTGTCATTGATAGTCTTGATGCTCTGAAAGAAGGTGCACCGCAGCTCCATCCTGAAGCCGCTGGCAACCTCATTTATGATTGGGAGCTTGGCGAGGAAGCTCAGACGGACGAAGCGTTCGCAAATGCAGCGCACATCACCCGGATGGACATCGACAACAACCGTCTGATTCCAAATCCAATGGAACCACGCGCTGCTCTGGCGCATTTCGATCCTTCAGAAGAGCACTACACACTTTACACTACCTCACAGAATCCGCATGTAGCACGATTGGTACTCTCAGCGTTTTACAACGTGGCATCTGAGAACAAGCTGCGTGTGATCGCGCCTGATGTTGGCGGCGGCTTCGGGTCCAAGATCTTCATCTATCCGGAAGAGATTGCCTGTCTCTGGGCAACCAAACGTGTTGGCCGTCCGGTGAAATGGACCTCTGACCGCACAGAAGCCTTCCTGACAGATGCACATGGCCGTGATCATCACAGCATTGCGGAGCTGGCTTTGGATGAGAACAACAAAATCACCGGGTTCCGCGTGAAGACTGTCGCCAACCTTGGCGCTTACATGTCGTTGTTTTCGTCTTCTGTGCCGACTTACCTTTACGCAACGCTGTTATCCGGCCAGTACAACATTCCAAACATCTACGCGAATGTGAAAGCGGTTTACACCAACACCACTCCGGTGGATGCCTACCGCGGCGCAGGGCGTCCGGAAGCAACCTATGTGGTTGAACGTATGATGGAGACGGCTGCGAAAGAAATTGGAATGCCACCGGCTGAGTTCCGTCGCATCAACTTTATCCGTGAGTTCCCGCATCAAACACCAGTGATCATGGCTTACGATGCAGGTGATTATGAAGCCTCTCTGAATGCAGCCATGAAAGTCATTGATTATGATGGCTTTGCTCAGCGCCGTACGCACTCCGAAGCTGCAGGCAAGCTCCGCGGTATTGGCATTTCTTGCTATATTGAGGCATGCGGTATCGCACCATCTCAGGCTGTAGGCTCACTCGGCGCTGGTGTGGGGCTTTGGGAATCTGCTGAGGTTCGTGTAAATGCCGTTGGAACCATTGAGGTTCTGACCGGATCTCACAGCCATGGTCAGGGTCACGAAACCACATTTGCCCAGTTGGTCTCTGATCGGCTCGGTCTGCCAACCGACAGCATCTCCATTGTGCATGGTGACACCGACAAAGTGCAGATGGGCATGGGCACATATGGCTCCCGCTCAGGTGCCGTTGGCATGTCTGCAATAGCTAAGGCGCTCGACAAAGTCGAAGCCAAGGCAAAAAAGATCGCGGCTCACCTGATGGAAGCGTCGGAAGGCGACATTGAAATCGGGAACGGTGAATTGAAAGTTACCGGAACCGACAGGAAACTTACCTTCACCGAAGTTGCTCTGGCAGCTTATACAGCCCACAATCTGCCGGAAGGCATGGAGCCGGGCCTGAAGGAAGGCGCCTTCTACGATCCGACCAACTTCACATTCCCGGCAGGCTGTTACATCTGTGAGGTGGAAGTTGATCCGGATACGGGCGTTGTTTCCATCGAGGACTTCGTCGCAGCGGATGACTTTGGCACCATCATCAATCCTATGATTGTGGAGGGCCAGGTCCACGGTGGTTTGGTGCAGGGCATCGGTCAGGCCATGCTGGAAAACGCCCGGTATGACGAAGATGGCCAGCTGCTTACTGCATCTTACATGGACTACACCATGCCGCGTGCGGGTGATGTGCCATCCTTCACGCTGGAAACCACAGTCACAGAATGTCCGGGTAACCCGCTCGGCATGAAGGGCTGCGGCGAGGCTGGCGCGATCGGTTCACCACCTGCTGTCATCAATGCAGTCACGGATGCTCTTGGCATTCGTGACATGAATATGCCTGCCTCGCCAAACCGCGTCTGGCAGCTCATTCAGGACAACGGCCTAAAGCAGGCAGCGGAGTAATCAATGGCACAGGCTGGCGCCAAATTGACATTGGATCACAAGTTCATCGCCAGTGAACTCAATCAGTGCGCATGGGCTCTCCTGGAAAATGAGAGCCGCTCGCCCGAGGAAAATGATGAAATGCTTCATGTCGCCCACGCCAGCCTCTGGCATTGGCTGCAAGCCGGATCGAAAGTTCATCACCAGCGTGGGTTGTGGCTTCTGGGCCGTGTCCATGTTCTGCTCGGGAAGCGTGAAGCAGCAATGTACTATGCCCGACAGACTATGGATCTGACAGAGGCTCATCAAGAGGATATGGCAGATTTTGACCACGCCTATGCCTTTGAGCTGCTGGCTCGTGCCACATTGCTGGCAGGCGAAGATGGCGAAGCGGCAGTCCTGTTTGAAAGAGCTGCACGGCTTGGCCAACTGATCCACGGTGAGCAAAATCGCAAGATTTTATTTACTGATCTGAAAGCAATTCCGTACCGGGAAACTGAATTATCGATTAGAGCGCGTTCCATTTGATTGGCACAATCAAATGGAACGAATTTGCTCAGGTTAAGAAGTTGGAGCAATTTGCGTAAATGTGAATGAGCGCAAACAGATCCAGACTCATAGCAACTCTGCCAAAGACCCCTTCAGGGGATGGGAGGCTAAAAATGTACGAGACTAAATATCATCGCGCATCAACAGTGTCAGACGCAGCGACAATGCTGAAAAACGCTGATGACGGCAAACTGCTTTCTGGTGGTCAGACTCTGATCCCAACAATGAAGCAACGCCTTGCTGCACCAAGTGATCTGATCGATCTGTGCCATATCGGTGAAATCGCTGGTATTGTGAAACAGACGGATGGCTCTATTCGCATCGGTGCAGCGACGTGTCATGCAGATGTAGCTGGCAATGCAGATGTCAAAGCTGCCCTTCCGGGACTGGCTGATCTGGCAGGCACCATTGGCGACCCGCATGTTCGTCATATGGGCACCATTGGCGGCTCTATCGCTAATAATGATCCGGCTGCCGACTATCCGGCGGCTTTGCTGGCTCTTGGAGCCACTATCGAGACCAACAAACGTGAGTTCTCTGCACAAGACTTCTTCACCGGCATGTTCGAAACAGCGCTGGATGAAGATGAGATCGTGACAGGGGTTGTCTTCCCGACGGCCTCAAACACTGCTTACGCCAAGTTCCCGAATCCTGCCTCTCGCTATGCTATGGCAGGCGTGTTTGTAGCCAGGACTAGCGCTGGTGCACGTGTGGCTGTGACGGGTGCTGGTCAAAATGGTGTTTTCCGCATGCCTGATATGGAAAAAGCTCTGGATGGCAACTGGTCTGCTGATGCCGTTGCAGGGATAGCTCCTTCTGCTGACAACATGCTCTCAGACCTTCACGGCACCTCTGCATACCGTGCCAATCTGGTGACGGTCATGGCAAAACGTGCTGTAGCTGCATCCAGCTAACGCATTGGGAGAAGGGGCTTTGTCCCTTCTCCTCACTTCTCTGGTATCATATAATCAGCATTGGTAAACTGCTGGAATGTAATGGCCACCACTTGGTGAACGTCACCATGATAAGCGAACAGAGCTGAGAGAAAAGTCGCAGGCCAACCAGTTCGTCGTCTCTTCCAGTATCTAGAAGATCTTGTGGCCAGGCTCGTCATAGCCTTCGCTGTAGGCAAACACGGCTCCCGGCATCTCAAAACCAGTTGGGTCAGAAAGATAAACGCTGCCTGACATAATAAACAAAACAGCTAACCGCCCTGGCAACCTTGCGGGGAAACGCAGGTCAATGCGGCCTGGTGTTCCAAACAGGAACACAGAGGGCAGCACCCGTGCGAAGTGAAAAACAGCACAGGTCAACACATTGCTCCGTTTTAGAGTAACCAGCTGATTAAATTGGCGGGCAAAAAAAGGACTAAGAAAATTTACAGATCACAAAGGCCTGGCAGCGTACCACGTTCAACAAAAAAGGGCGCACGGAGCGCCCCTTCCACGTTTCACATATGAGTGCGTTTATACGTGCTGTCCGCCGTTGATATGTATTTCGGCACCCGTTACGTAAGAAGATGGAGCCGAGCACAGGAAGTAGATGGTATCTGCGACTTCTGTGGTGCTGCCAAGACGGCGCATCGGAATGGTCTCGACGATCTTATCCGTGCCTGGCGACAGGATAGATGTATCTATTTCACCTGGGGCGATTGCATTCACACGAACACCATGCGGCCCAAAGTCTGCTGCCATCTCGCGTGTCAGAGAAGCAAGAGCCGCCTTGGAAGTTGCATAAGCTGTTCCTGCAAACGGGTGTACGCGACTACCAGCGATGGACGTGACATTCACAACGGAGCCTTTCGCAGCCTTCAGCTCATCAAACAAGCCACGGGCCAGCATGATTGGTGCGAAGAAGTTTACCTGAAATACATCTCGCCATGTTTGCATGGGGGTCGTCAGGGAATCGAGGCGCTGGCCTTCTCCGTCCTTCGGGCTGATACCTGCATTGTTGACCAGGGCATGAAGCGTAGAGCCATTATCTTTCAGACGTTCTTTGATCTGGAGAACGGCGTTTTCCAGACTGTCTGCATCACCTAAGTCCACCTCAATGTGGTCTTCCGGCCCGGATGGCCAGGGGCATTTGTCAGAAAATGGTTGCCTGGAGCAGCTAATGACCCGATAGCCCACTGAAGAAAATTTCTTTACAGTTGCGTGACCGATTCCACGGCTCGCGCCCGTTAGGACGATTGTCTTGCGGAGATCATTCGTCGTTTGGTTGGTGTTCATAGGGGCTTTGCTCGTGATAGGACTGCGGGAAAGTGGAGTATTATTCTCTAGTTTTAAAAGAGTTACTGACTATATAGTGCTTTGCAAGCGAAATTGGGAGCCCGAAAGCAACCACAATGATCATTTGTCACTGCAACGTCATTAATGACAAGCAAATAAAACGGGCTGCACGTGAGCTTTGTGATAATCCTGAAGGGGGTGTCCCCACTCCAGGCGAGATATTTCGTCACCTTGGGTACAGGCCTAAATGTGGCGGTTGCTTCAAAAGTATCATCGATGTTGTATATGCTGAGGCTGAACAGGTTAAAGATGGCTCTGGACATTAGTTTGGAATTATTCTAAAAGGGGCGATACCTCAATTTGTCAAGGAGAGAGTGACATGAAGGGTGAACCTAAAGTACTGGAATATCTAAACAAGGCGCTACGTCATGAGCTGACTGCGGTAAATCAATACTGGCTGCACTACCGTCTTCTCGAAGACTGGGGCTTCACAAAGCTTGCAAAGAAAGAGCGTGAAGAGTCCATTGAGGAAATGGAACACGCCGATAAGCTTATCGAGCGCATCATTTTCCTCGAAGGTCATCCGAATTTGCAGACACTCGATCCGCTGCGCATCGGCCAGGACCTTAAGGAATGCCTTGAATGCGATCTGGCAGGTGAATACTCCGCACGCGCTCTTTACAAAGAAGCACGCGAAATTTGCCGGGACGAAGGTGATTACGTCACAATGAAGCTTTTTGAAGATCTGATGGCAGACGAAGAAGGTCACATTGACTTCCTTGAAACCCAGCTGGAACTTCTGGAAAAGATCGGTGTCGAGCGCTACGGCCTGCTACAGGCAACTCCTGCAAACGAAGGTGAATAAGCTTTCCGCCCATGAATTTTAGAAGGCCGGAGAGTGATGCTTTTCGGCTTTTTATTTGCGCGGTTTCACCCGCCGCGTGGCTTCTGCATCCAGCGGATTATCCGGCCACGGATGTTTCGGATACTGCCCCTTCATATCAGCCTTTACATCTGCCCAGGACCCTTGCCAGAACCCAGGCAGGTCCCTGGTGATTTGAATAGGTCGTTGGGCAGGGGAGAGTAATTGCAATACTAACGGAACTCTTCCACCGCAAATGCTCGGGTGATCTGCCAAACCAAACAGCTCCTGCACACGAACAGAAAGCATCGGTCCTGGCTCACCATCATAATCAATTGGAATGCGTGATCCGGTTGGCACGACAAAGTGTGATGGCGCAAAATTATCCAGTTCCGTGCTCAATTCCCAGGGAACCAGCGTTGCAAGCGCATCGCCCAATGTGCCCGCATCTACGTGAGAGATCGCAGTCTTTCCCGCAAGAAATGGTCGCAGCCACTCGAAATCAGCATCCAGGGCCTTGTCACTCAGGTCCGGCCACTTTTTACCTTCCGTCACCCGCAAATAAGTCACTCGTCCGCGATAGTGCAGCTGGTCCTTGTTCCACGGCAGACGGGACGCGCCTTTGCGAGCAATCTGTTCCATCAGCGCTTCAATGATCGTTTCCGGATCGGGATCAGAGATTTTCTTCTCTTCCAGCACCAACTTGCCAAGTACCCGCTGCCGAACGGCCCTGATGGCGCCGTCTGGCATCAACTGCACCTGCTCTTTGTCGCGGATGTGCGAGGTAAAGCGGGCTTCGAGTTCACTGAAAGAAAGGGGAGCTGCCAACAAAATGCGTGCGCGTGCAGCAGTTCCGGTGACTTCGGCGATACTCAGGAATTTTTCGCCATAGAGCGCTTCACTCTCTTCCAACAGCGCACCACGACCATTGGCAAGGCGGAAGCTTCCTCGTGCGCCTCGTTGCTGCGCGATGCGGTCAGGATAGGCAAGGCTTAGAATATCGCCTGCATCTTCAAAGTTGGCGCGCTCAGAAGAGCGTCCGCCGGCGAGCTTCACCCAACGCCTCGCCTGCGCTCTTGCTTCTTTGCCTCGCGGACTCTGATCCTGTATCAAGCGGAGCAGACGATCTCTCAGATCAGTCGATCTGCCGCCCAGCCCTTGCTCCCCAATAATTACGGCAATCAGTGATGCCAGCTCCGCTTGTCCCTCTTGAGAGGCCTGCACCAGCATATGTCCGAGACGAGGGTGCAGAGGCAGCCCGGCAAGATCGCGCCCGGCTTTGGTCAGGCAGCCATCCGCGTCCAGAGCGTCCAACTCTTCCAGCAGCTCTTTAGCTTCAGACCAGGCACCAGCTGGGGGAGGTGTCATGAACTTCAGTTGCGCGGGATCAGAAACACCCCAACTGGCGACATTAAGCACCAGTCCGGAAAGATCACTCTCCAAAATCTCCGGCTTTTCAGCTGCAGGCAGGGCCTTCGTCTGCGCTTCTTCCCAAAGCCGGTAACAAATGCCCGCTTCCACACGGCCTGCACGACCTTTGCGCTGCTCTGCTGTTGCACGGGAAACCTTCACAGTTTCAAGGCGCGTTAAGCCCGTTTGCGGATCATAGCGCGGCACACGGGAAAGACCGGCATCAATCACAATACGGACGCCCTCAATAGTCAGCGAGGTCTGGGCGATCGCCGTGGTAAGCACAACTTTCCGCCGACCGGGCCGGACAGGCCGGACAGCCATATCCTGCGCCTTACTGTCCAGAGCGCCATAAAGAGGAGCGAGGCTCACATCAGCAGCGACGCGTCCTTCCAGCAAAGATTGTGTGCGCCTGATCTCACCCTGACCCGGCAAAAAGACAAGAACTGATCCGGTCTCATCCGCAAGGGCTGATCGAACAGCCCGCGCCACCTGGTCTTCCAGCCGTCCACGTGGATCGCGGCCAATGTAGCGCGTCTCAACCGGGTACTGGCGGCCTTCACTCTTCAGGGTTGGTGCATCGTGCAGCAGTCTGGAAACTTCAGCCGCATCCAGCGTTGCGGACATAGGGACAATGCGCAGGTCATCGCGCAAAGCCTCCTGAACATCCAAAGCAAGCGCCAGCCCGAGATCTCCATCCATGGAGCGCTCATGGTATTCATCAAAAAGGACAGCAGCCACACCGGAAAGCTCAGGGTCATCAAGAATCATGCGTGTAAAGACACCTCCAGTCACGACCTCAATGCGCGTTTTGCCTGAAACCTTGCTGTCCATGCGTACGCGATAACCAACCGTTTCGCCAACATTCTCATTCAGTGTTTGCGCCATGCGCCGTGCAGCGGCACGCGCAGCAAGGCGGCGCGGTTCCAGTACAATGATCTTGCCGTCGTCTCGCCATGTTGCATCCAGAAGCGCCAGCGGAACGCGGGTTGTCTTACCCGCACCCGGCTCGGCAACAAGAACCGCATTGGTGTTTTGATCAAGAGCAGAGAGCAGATCCGGGAGGATCGCTTCGATTGGCAAAGAGGATGACGTCATGGGCTCCGCAATAGGTAGGCGTCAAAAAAGAGGAAGCTGATTCCAGTTAATCCAGACTCTGGTATCAGACCTATTCCGATGCACTGGCGTTCTTACGATCCCAACTGCGGCCGGTCAGATCCACCAGATAATTATCCGGAGTACGGATGTAAGCCGCGAGACCTTCAAGGGCAGGGGCCTTATGCCTGATGATGTAAGTTGGAATGGACTTCATTATGCCTTCATGTGGTGCTTTGGCCTCAAAAGCAGCCCTGAATTCACCGCCATGCAGCCAATGGGAGATTTTTGGCGGAATACCGCCCGCCAGATAGACACCGCCGTGTGCGAGGTTTGTAATCGCAAAGTCACCAGCAACACGGCCAAGTGCAGCGCAGAACAATCGCAGTACTTTTCGGGCAACTTCATCACCATCATCTGCCGCCTGGGGCACATCTGATGGCCTGGCATAGGTGCGATGTGCCCCATCCGCCTGCTGCACAGCCTTTGCAAGGCGAACCAGCCCGGCACCGCAGACAACCTGCTCTGCACTAACACGCCCGCCAATGCGTTCGATATACGGCCAGATGCGGTATTCTTCCTCACTCAGCGGGCCAAGCTCAACATGCCCGCCTTCACCGGGAACGGGAATCCATTTTCCGCAGGAGCGGATCATTGCGCCAGCACCAAGGCCGGTGCCTGGTCCAACTACAAACTTGGTCGCGTTCTGCTCAGTTACACCTCCGCCAATCTGATCCAGGTCAGCTGAAGAGAGGGAAGGCAAGGCAAGGGCTTGCGCCTCAAAGTCGTTGAGAACAAACACCTGTGCCAGACCAAGCTCTTTGATGAGCACAGGAGGCTCAATCACCCAGCTTGCATTGGTCAGGGCAACCCGGTCGCTGGAAACTGGAGCAGCAACGGCCAGTACTGCAGATTGCGGTGTAGCGTAGCCTTGGTCCAGAATTCCGGCACGAATGGCATCCTCAATGCTTGCATGCGCCTTCGTTCCTTCCTGTCCGCAGAGCCTGGTTGGCTCATTGGGGCCTTCGATAAGCGCAAAACGCGTATTCGTGCCGCCAATGTCAGCGAAAAGGACCGGATAGGACAGGTTTCTTGTAAGCGGAGCAGAGTACAGCATGTATCGGTTTGACTTTACGGTTGACTGGCAATTTCTGGTGTTTGCGAAGACGTGGAAAGCCCTGCCAGACGTGCAGAGCGCAAAATGATGTCTGCGGTAGTGCGGTTCAGGGCCATAGGAATATCGTAGACGAGCGCCAGACGCATCAGGGCTTTCACATCCACATCGTGCGGCATTGGGGAAAGGGGGTCGACGAAGAAGAACAGACCATCCAGGGCGCGATCCGCAATCATCGCGCCGATCTGCTGATCGCCACCAAGCGGGCCGCTTTTCATGCGTTCTACATCCAGAGATGGGCATGCATCCTGAATACGGCCGCCCGTAGTACCTGTTGCAAAAAGTTTGTAATCGGCAAGTTTGCTTTCATGCAGTTTGGCAAACGCGACCATTTCGTCTTTCTTTGCATCATGGGCGATAAGGGCGAGAGTTCTACGCTCGGTCATACAGACTCCGTCAACACATCGTTAGAGCGCATCCCCGAAAGGCGGTTCCTTTTCGGAGAGCGGCACGCACAAACAAAACCTGGGGCTTGTCTGGAACTACGCACGGTATGCTCTAAGCCTCTTGAGATTACTTATCCTTTAGCGTGTCTTGACAAGTTTTGAAAGAGCCAGGTTGTGCCGTTTGCGCCTGTTGTGGGGGAGGCGCCAAACGGCGGCAGGTCGTACACAGGTTTCCGAAACCTTTCGGGTCTGGCGGTATCAGTCAAACAAAGAGCACATGACCTTATCTCTGCGTGACCTGGCGCGGATGAAACCGGGTTTGTCATCGACAAGACCCGCAATCTCCAGCACAAGTTTCATACGAATGGCGTCACTGAAGCCTTCTTTGGAGCGTACCGGGATCGAGAATGCTCCAGGTCCGCCAATAACGCAGTCCTCATAGTAATGATCCAGATGCAACATGGATTGCCACGAAATGCTCTCTTTCTTCAGCATTAAAGGCAGGCCATTGACTGTCATACCTAGTGCGATGGCGGCATCACGCGCTTCTGTAACGGCACTGCCCTGATTGTTCGGGCCATCGCCGGATATGTCGATGACCTGACGCATACCGTTGTACTCGTTGGCCGTGACCAGATTGACCGCCTGTGTCAGAGCAGAGGAGATGGAAGTGCGTTGTACCCGGCGCAGTGGAGCTTCGGCGATTTTGCCTGCAAACTTACCAGCAGTTTTTTCATCCGTAATAATGGTCCAGTCTGCGACAACAAAGTGCTGGTCCTTGCCGCCCCACTCCATATAAGCCACAGCAATGCGACCGATGGGGCCGTATTTGATCGCATCAAGCACCTCAGCAGAGGTCAGTGCTGCAACATACCCTTCTCTTTGAATGCGCTGTTCCTCCGGATCCATGCTTTGAGAAATGTCCACGGCCAGAACCAGTTCAAGGTCCACCTCCCTGGACATATCAAAGTTCAAAGATGCATGAGTTTTGGAAGTTGCCAGAATGGGAGTAGAAAACAAGAACCCACCAAGTGCGAATGCGCCCGCAATCGCAATGAGGGGTTTTGTGCACATGGGCCGCATTTTCAGCCTCCTTTTTTGCAAGGTTCAGGGTGTCCCGGTCACGGACCTCCCCGCCTTTTTTTATTTTGCTGCAATCGGCACTGAGCTAACGAATACAGGTTACATCCATAGTATTCCCACGGTCATCTATGAATGTGGAAGACCATTCACTACCATTGATATATATAGGGTTGTATTAAGCGGTCTCCGTTGAAAATAACTGTTTAATTTGCCAGTAAACGTAACCTGAAGATTTTGCGGCAATAAAAGTAACGACAGTTAGTGCGTTGAAAATATTTCGTTTATTTTGTAAATATTGAAAGTTGATCAAGTGTTACATAAAATTGATTGATTTTCTCATTATCGCTTTGCGAATTTGATCCGAGGAGCGAGACGCAGCCTAAGTAATTTCCGCAAGTACTTGAGTTGAAACTATTTGATTTTATTAGTATGGCAAAAACAATGGTTTAGTTAGCTGGCAGTAAAATTCTGCAAATCACACAGTTTATTTCCTTGACCTTCCGTTTCACCTGATGCAAGTGTGTGTCTGAAATATTTCTCATGCGATGAAGAAATATTCTTCTCTGATTTAGAGGAGTCTGAAAGGCTCTGAAACTGAGCAGTTCGCTGGGAAAAGTGGGGATGGATTCTGGAGGCACATCCAGAAAGACATATAGGAATATAAGAGGCTAGACCATGAAGGCAGACGAATGGACCACATCTTTGGCCATCAGGGCCGCTTGGATGTCTTTCATTGGCCGAAGCACTCAGGGAGAAATTGCTGGCCGTCTTGGGGTTTCTCCTGCAAAAGTTCATCGCCTGATAGCGCATGCTCAAAAAGAAGGCCTGATAAAATTTCATATTGAAGCCCGGCCTTCTGAATGCGTTGAATTAGAGCAATTTCTCTGTAAGCGAATGAATCTGGAAAACTGCTTTATTGTCCCAGACCCAGGCAGCGGTGATGAGGCAGACTCTTTCACTGCAGTTTCATCTTTTGCAGGCCAGTATCTGCATTCACTTTTCACAACGAATCCGCCTGAGCGCATCGGCGTAGGAATGGGGAGGACACTCCAGGCCACTATCGAGGCGATGCCTCGTGTTCACCTTCCTGAGCTTGAGCTGCTGTCCGTATCCGGCTCGCTCACCCGCCGTCTTTCTGCCAACCCGTATGATGTTGTGCAGCAGCTATGTGCGAAGACAGGCGGTGAAGGTTTTTATCTTCCTGTTCCATATATTGCTGAAACAAAAGCAGAAAGAGACACCTTTGTGTCCCAGGGCGCGGTGCAGGAGTTGCTTGCAAGAGCAAAGGCTGCAGAACTCTTCATTATTGGAATCGGGTCCGTTGAGAAGGAAGGCCACCTTGTACAACGCAAACTGATTACCCCCGAAGAACGTGAAGAGCTGCTGGCAAGTGGTGCCTGTTCTGACGTGATGGGCCGCTTCGTCGGCATTGATGGTGACGAAGTGTCCTGTTCTCTGAACGAAAAAGCAGTTGGATTGCACTTTGATGACGTCCGCGAGGCGCATGTTGTTGCGATCATTGGCGGTTACCGCAAGGTGAAAGCAACACTGGCAGCATTAGCGACCGGTATCATCAAGGATCTGATCATAGATGAGGTTTTGGCCAGAGAACTCGCTGGCCTGCTAAAAGAGAACGGGCTCGAAGCAACAGCATAAGTTTGGAGGCTGTTTTTCTTAAGGGAGACCCTTTCCGCTCTGCGGGAAGACATTATAAGGAAGAAACCGTGAAAACCACAACAATCCTCGGTGCAGTTGCTCTCGCAGCAGTTATGACAACCGGTGCGATGGCAGAAACTTTCAAACCAGCAGTCGTTTATGATTTTGGCGGTCGTAATGACCGGTCTTTTAATGAATCTGCTTACAAAGGCGCGTTGCAGTTCGAAGAACGCACCGGCATCAGGTTCCGCGATTTTGAGATCCAGAATCCATCTCAGCGGGAACAGGCTCTGCGGAACTTCGCGCGACGCGGTCTCGATCCGATCATAACGATTGGTTTCGCTCAGGCAGCTGCGCTTGAGAAAGTGGCTAAGGAATTTCCTGATACGCACTTCGCAATCGTTGATTCCGTCGTAGACCTGCCAAACGTTCGTTCCATCGTCTTCAAAGAAAGTGAAGGCTCGTTCCTCGTTGGTCTTCTGGCTGCAATGTCAAGCGAGTCCAACACCATCAGTTTTGTTGGCGGTATGGACATTCCGTTGATCCGCAAGTTTTCATGTGGTTACAAGCAGGGCGCGAAATACGCAAAGCCTGACATTAAAATCATCGAAAACATGACCGGAACCACTGGTGCAGCATGGACTGACCCGCTCAAGGGCGGTGAATTGGCTCGCTCACAGTTTGCCCGTGGCGCAGATGTTGTATTCCATGCAGCTGGTCTGACCGGTACTGGCGTTCTTCAGGCCGCTGCGGACGAAGGCAAGCTGGGTATTGGCGTAGACTCTAACCAGAATCACCTGCATCCAGGTTCCGTTCTTACGTCCATGATCAAAGCTGTAGATGTTGCTGTTGATAAGACAATGACAGACGCGAAAGAAGGCAAGTGGACATCAGGTGTTGAAGTTCTTGGTCTTGCTGAGAATGGTGTTTCCTGGTCTTACGACGAGTATAACAAGCCTCTCATCACAGCAGAGATGCAGTCTGCAGTTGAGAAAGCAAAGATGGATATTATTTCCGGAAAATTAGAGGTTCACGATTACATGGTGGATTCTACCTGTCCGTTCTAATCCAATGAAAAGTGCCCGCACTATCTGGTGTGGGCATTTTGGCTTACGGTGGTCTTCTGAATGACCACACCTTTCAGACTTTCAGTCCTGAAGGGATTTATGAGGGACTTGCGCCCTTGCAGCCCGAGTAGAATGTTCAGCCTTTGGGAGCGAAGGTTGAGGGGATACGAGGTCAGCTGCATTGGGATCTGTTCGCTGCTTCTCCTGGGGGCGAGGCAACGCTTTTGAAACGGTGTACTTCGAAAGCAGGCACGCGATTGATACGCAAGTTAATGATTTGATAGACCAGAAAGGCCGGGCAACAGTGGCTGAGAGCAATGTACCTGCCATCGAGTTAATTGGCGTCAGTAAGAGTTTTGGGCCTGTTCAGGCAAACAAGGATATTGACCTTGTTGTCGGAAAAGGGTCCATTCACGGGATCATTGGTGAGAACGGAGCGGGCAAGTCCACTTTGATGTCGATCCTCTACGGCTTTTACCATGCCGACAGCGGAACAATTAAGATCGATGACAAGACAACCACTATTCCTGATTCGAAGAGTGCGATTGCGCAGGGCATAGGTATGGTGCACCAGCATTTTATGCTCGTCGATACATTCACAGTTCTGGAAAACGTTATTCTTGGCGCTGAGGGCGGTGCACTGTTGAAAGACGGTGTAGCAAACGCACGTAGCGAACTTAAGCGTTTGGCAGACGAATACGACATGACAATTGACCCGGACGCAGTCGTGGGTGATTTGCCGGTCGGATCGCAGCAGCGAGTAGAGATCCTGAAAGCTCTGTACCGTGGTGCAGACATTCTCATTCTTGATGAGCCGACCGGTGTTCTGACACCGTCCGAAGCTGATCACCTCTTCCGCATTCTTCGCGTGCTGCGTGATCAGGGTAAAACAGTTCTGTTGATCACCCATAAACTGCGTGAGATCATGAACGTGACCGATATGGTGTCCGTGATGCGCCGTGGTGAAATGGTTGCTTCCCGAAAAACTGCAGAAACCTCCATGGAAGGACTGGCTGAACTTATGGTTGGCCGCAGTGTTCTGCTTGAAGTGGACAAGCCCGAAGTTGAAGTTGGAAAGCCTCTCCTTAAAGTGGAAGGCCTCAATGTTAAAGATGATCGTGGTGTTCTGCGCGTGAAAGATGTTTCCTTCAAAGTGCGGGCAGGGGAAGTCCTTGGTATCGCAGGTGTGTCCGGTAATGGGCAGTCTGAGCTTCTTGCAGCTCTCTCCGGCATCACTCGTGCCGAAAGCGGTAAGATGGAGCTGTCAGGCGAGAAACTGGACCTCTCCAAAGCTCATGATGCAGCTGAAATGCGAACCATGGGCATGAGCCACGTACCCGAGGACCGCCATCGTATGGGGCTGGTCAACAAGTTCACAGAATATGAGAACTCCATTCTCGGGTATCACCGAGAACCGAAATACTCAAAAGGTATGTTCCTGAGTAAAGATGCAATTCGTAAGGAAGCTAAGGAACGCATCGAAAAATACGACATTCGACCACCAACTCCCGATATGACAGTTGCGAAGTTCTCTGGTGGCAACCAGCAGAAAATCGTTCTCGCACGTGAGATCGAGTGCGACCCGGACGTTCTTCT
This sequence comes from uncultured Pseudovibrio sp., assembly GCA_947502585.1. GTDB lineage: Bacteria > Pseudomonadota > Alphaproteobacteria > Rhizobiales > Stappiaceae > Pseudovibrio. Next base: position 12,122 of record CANNAV010000025.1, on the reverse strand, counting down.
GATTGGTCAGCCAACACGTGGCGTTGATATTGGTGCGATCGAGTACATCCACAATCGGATCATGGACATGCGCGCGCAGGGCAAAGCAGTCCTTCTTGTATCCGTGGAACTTGAAGAAATTCGTTCACTTTCAGACCGCATCATTGTCATGTTTGATGGCAACGTAGTCGGGGAACGCGGGCCAGAAGCAACAGAACAGGATCTTGGTCTTCTCATGGCTGGTGTCAATCAAGAGGCAGAGAATGATCACGAACTCCCTGTTTAACAACAATATTTGCTTTGATCTGACATTTGGGGGAACACAGAAATGAGTAAGGGGCAACTTCCTCGTTGGGTTGACTACGGTGTGTTACCGGCCCTCAACCTGCTCGCGGCATTCATAATCTCTGGCCTGGTCGTTATAGTAATTGGTGAAGATCCGTTCGAAGCCGTTAAATGGCTCGTCTGGGGTGCTCTGGGGTACGGTGAAGGCATCGGCTATACACTGTACTACGCAACAAACTTTATATTTACCGGTCTGGCTGTGGCCGTCGCCTTCCATGCCGGACTGTTTAACATTGGTGGTGAAGGGCAGGTCTATTTGGGTGGTCTGGGTATCGGCCTGGTATGTCTCGCTCTTGACCGCTATGTGCCATGGTGGGTTACGTTCCCATGCGCGATTATCGGCGGGGCGCTCTTTGGTGCAGCCTGGGCATTTATTCCGGGATACCTGCAGGCTAAGCGTGGCTCTCATATTGTTATTACGACAATCATGTTCAACTTCATCGCATCCGCATTGATGGTGTACCTGCTGTCTAACATTCTGATCCCTCAGGGCACGATGTCCCCATCCTCTCGTACCTTTGAAGCTGGTGGGCAACTTCCACTGCTCAGAAATGTCTTCACAAGCTTTGATTTCGGTCAGTCACCTGTGAACCTTGCGTTCTTCCTTGCTCTTGCTGTTTGCGGGGTCGTTTGGCTTCTCATCTGGCATACCAAACTCGGCTATGAAATCCGCAGCTTTGGTGCAAACCCCGATGCATCCGCCTACGCTGGTATCTCCCCGGTTCGCGTCACTGTTATAACCATGCTGATTTCCGGCGCACTTGCTGGCTTGATGGGTATCAACGTCGTGATGGGTGAGCAGACACGTTTGCTTCTCGACTTCGCAGGTGGTGCAGGTTTCGTTGGCGTCGCGGTGGCACTGATGGGGCGAGGGCACCCGATCGGGATTATTCTCGCCTCCATGCTCTTTGGCCTGCTCTATCAGGGTGGCGCAGAACTGGCGTTCGAGATCCCAACAATCTCACGCGACATGATTGTGGTCATTCAGGCCTTGGTTATTCTCTTCGCTGGTGCTCTTGAGCATATGTTCCGCCCGGCTGTCGCAGCGTTCTTCAATCGCTTCTCATCAAGCACAGCAGAAGCATAGGGAGACGTACATGTTAGACACAATCATTCTTATTCTCGACAGCACATTACGCCTGTCAACTCCTCTTCTGTTTGCGTGCCTCGCCGGGTTGTTTTCAGAGCGTGCCGGTGTTGTTAACATCGGTCTGGAAGGTAAAATTCTCGGCGCAGCTTTTGCTGCCGGTGCCGCAGCCTACGTCTTCCAGAGTCCGTGGATCGGCCTTCTGGCGGGTATCATGGTTTCTGTCATGTTGGCATTGGTGCACGGCTACGCATCTATCAGCCAGCGCGGCAACCAGGTGGTTTCCGGCGTGGCAATCAACTTCCTTGCAGCTGGTCTGACCGTATTGCTGGGTCAGGCATGGTTCTCTCAGGGTGGACGAACGCCGGCCCTGTCTCCGCAAAACCGCTTTCAAAGCATCACGCTGCCATTCGCTGATACTCTGGCAAACGTGCCTGTGCTCGGTCCAATCTATGCCAATCTGATCTCCGGTCACAACATCCTGGTATATGCATCTTTTGCTGCCGTACCGTTGACCTGGTGGATCGTATTCAGAACCCGCTTTGGTCTGCGTCTCCGTGCAGTGGGTGAGAACCCTTCCGCAGCCGATACAGCGGGTCTGTCAGTGACATTGCTACGTTACCGTGCAACAATCATTTGTGGTGTTCTTTGCGGATTCTCCGGTGTTTACCTGTCTGTTGCTCAGGGCGCCGGGTTTATTAAAGATATGAGTGCGGGCAAGGGCTTTATTGCCCTGGCAGCTCTGATCTTTGCAAAGTGGAAGCCAGTGAACGCCATGTTCACATGCCTCCTTTTTGGTTTCCTGGATGCACTGGCAATCCGGCTTCAGGGCCAGGAAATTCCTGGAATTGGAGAAGTGCCGGTTCAGGTATTCCAGGCTTTGCCTTACGTGCTGACTGTGGTTCTTCTTGCCGGCTTTATAGGTCGTGCAATCCCACCGAAAGCATCCGGCATACCATATGTTAAAGAGCGTACATGAGGACAATAATAATGAGCGCATTTGACAGGCTTTTTGAAGAAGCAAAGGCGGCCCATAAAAACGCCTATGCGCCTTACTCCAACTTCAGGGTGGGCGCTGCATTGCTCACCTCCGATGGCAAAATCGTCTCCGGGTGTAACGTCGAAAACGGCGCCTACCCGGAAGGCACCTGCGCTGAAGGCGGAGCAATCGCGGCAATGGTCCGTGGCGGCTCTACCAGGATCAATGAGGTTGTAGTGCTGGCGGATGCTGCACTGTGCACACCATGCGGTGGGTGTCGTCAAAAACTTTCGGAATTTGCAAGCAACAGGCAGATCAAAATCCATGTCGCAAACCTCGAAGGTCTGCGTAAAACCTTCACCATGGAAGAGCTTCTGCCTGCCGGCTTTGAATTGAATGAACAGACTGAGGATTAATTATGAGCGGATTTGGTAAGGAATCAGCGGAAATTGTACGCGCTGCTCGCCCGGGTGATTACAAAGTTGGGATGATTCTCGGTTCTGGTCTGGGCTCTCTGGCTGACGAAGTGGAAGACGTGGTTCGCGTGTCTTACAACCGACTCACTGGCTTCCCTGTTTCTTCTGTTACCGCGCACGCAAGTGAGCTTGTTGCAGGCACTTTGGAAGGTGTTCCGGTCGTTATTCTGTCCGGTCGTGCACATTACTATGAGGGCGGCAACCCATCTGTGATGCGCACTCCGCTTGAGACCCTCAAGGCGCTTGGCTGTGAAACAATCGTTGCAACCAATGCTGCAGGCTCCCTGCGTGAAAATATCAGGCCGGGTTCACCAATGTTGATCAAAGACCACATCAACTGGTCTGGTCTGAACCCGCTCATCGGCGAAGAAGACGAAGGCCGTTTCCTCGATCTTTCCGCCGCATATGATCCTGAGCTTCGTGAGCAGCTCAAAAAAGCTGCTGCTGAAACTGGTGAAGACCTCGAAGAGGGCGTTTACATGTGGTTCTCCGGCCCGTCTTTTGAAACACCGGCAGAAATTCGCATGTCTCAGGTTCTCGGCGCTGATGCCGTTGGCATGTCCACTGTACCGGAAGTGATCATGTCCCGCTTCCTCGGTATGCGCGTCGCAGCAATCTCCACCATCACCAATATGGGAGCTGGCCTGCAAGCCCATGGTCTCTCTCATGATGAAACCAAGGAAATGGCCCCGCTTGGTGCGGCCAGGATCAAAAAGATTTTGCGCGCCTTCCTCAAAAACATAGCTTGAAGGAAACTGGCAAAATGACCGAAGCATCCCTAAAAGATATAGCAAAGCGTGCTCTGGGACTTATCGATCTTACTAACCTGAACGATGACTGCACCGCGGAAGATGTAGCAGCACTTATTGAGCGCTCAACTACACCTTACGGGCATACTGCAGCCATCTGCATCTGGCCTCGCTTTATTAAGCAGGCAGCTGAACTGCTGAAGAACTCTCCAGTTCGTATTGCGACTGTGGTGAACTTCCCGGCTGGTGGTGAAGATACCGCAGCAGTCATCGAGGAAACCAAACAGGCTATCGCTGATGGCGCGGACGAGATTGACCTTGTTATGCCATACCGCGCGTTTGCTGAAGGCCGTCGTGGTCTTGCCGAAGCCCAGATCAAACAGGTCCGCGGTGCAGTTCCCGCTCCGGCACAGCTTAAGGTTATTCTTGAAACCGGTGAGCTGAAGGATCCCCGACTGATCCATCTGGCTTCTGAAGTTGCAATTGCGCAGGGCGCAGACTTCATCAAAACCTCAACAGGTAAGGTGAAGGTCAATGCAACTCTGGGAGCTGCAGAAATCATGCTCAACGTGCTGCGCGAGACTTCCAGGGAAAACCACCGTGTTGTTGGCTTCAAGCCAGCTGGCGGTGTGCGCACTGTAGCAGAAGCAGCTGATTATCTGAAGCTGGCTGATGACTTGATGGGCAGCAACTGGGTATCCTCAGCAACGTTCCGTTTCGGCGCAAGTGGCCTGCTTGATGCAGTGCTTGCTGGCATCGAAGGCCGTGATAACGACACTAAAGAGACCTACTGATATGCTTCCTCAGGAAATCGTTCGTAAGAAACGTGAAGGCGAAGTCCTTAGCAAAGAAGAAATTCAGTTCTTCGTAAAGGGCATCACTGATAACAGTGTAACAGAAGGGCAGGTTGCTGCCCTGGCAATGGCTGTGTTCTTCCAGGGGCTCAGTGTTGATGAGCGTGTTGCACTGACACTGGGCATGCGTGACAGCGGTGACGTCCTCGACTGGTCCGATATCGGTGCACCTGTCGTTGACAAGCACTCCACTGGCGGTGTTGGCGACAACGTGTCTTTGATGCTCGCACCAGCACTAGCTGCAAACGGGGCTGCTGTTCCAATGATCTCCGGTCGTGGCCTGGGGCATACCGGCGGTACACTGGACAAGCTGGAAACCATTCCAGGCTATTCTGCAAAACCATCCAACGAACTGTTCCGCAAGGTTGTTCGTGAAGTCGGGTGTGCGATCATCGGGCAGACTGGCGACCTCGCACCTGCTGACAAGCGCTTCTACGGTATCCGTGACGTGACTGCGACTGTTGAGAGCATTGATCTCATCACCGCGTCCATACTGTCCAAGAAGCTGGCTGCCGGACTTGAAACTCTGGTTCTCGACGTTAAGTGGGGCACAGGTGCATTCATGGCGAACTACGAAGACGCAAAAGCTCTGGCTGAAAGCCTCGTTCTTGTTGCAAACGGCGCAGGTCTTAAAACCACGGCATTACTGACAGATATGAACGAGTCTCTGGCATCTGCTGCTGGTAATGCTATCGAAGTTCAAAATGCAGCAGACTTCCTGAAAGGCACCCACATTGACAATCGTCTGTGGGACGTGACCGTTGCAATTGGTGCAGAAGGTCTTGCCACCTCAGGTCTTGCAGACAGCGTTGATGACGGTAAGAAGAAGATGGAAGAAGCCTTCACCTCGGGTAAGGCAGCTGAACTCTTCGGCAAGATGGTTAGCGAACTCGGCGGTCCTGGCGACTTCATGGAGAAGCCGGAAGCATACCTGGCCAGGGCTCCGATCCAGCGCGCGGTTCATATGCCGGGATCATGTCTGGTAACCGGGGTTGATGCTCGTGCAGTTGGCCTTGCTGTTGTTGAACTTGGTGGTGGTCGTCGTGCCGCAGCGGATGAAATTGATCCTGCTGTTGGTCTCACGGATATAGCTGGTGTTGGAACATCTGTAGACAGCGATACTCCAATCGTTGTCATCCACGCACGCACCGAAGATCAGGTAGAGCGGGCAGAAAAAGTTCTGCGTGACGCTTACACCTTCGGTTCTGCATCGGACGTTAAAGAGTTCGACACCATCCGTGACCGCATTGCGCCTTAATACGCGCAGCAAAAATTAACTGGCAGGACTGCCTCTCACCTGTTTTGAGCAGAAAATTATCAGACTGAGAGCTGTTCTTCAAAACTAAGGAAACGCGAATGCCACGCGCAATTATGTGTGTACTCGACAGCTTCGGTATCGGCGCAGCCGACGACGCTGACAAGTTTGGCGATGTCGGCTCCGACACCCTTGGTCACATTGCCGATGCATGTGCAGAAGGTAAAGGCGATAAAGAAGGTCTGCGCAGCGGTCCTCTCTCCTTGCCAAACATGGATCGTCTTGGACTGGGCGCTGCCGCACGTGCATCCACGGGTAAAGACATTAAAGGCCTGAATTTCTCCGGCACTCCGGAATCCCACTGGGGTTTTGCTGCCGAAGTTTCCAACGGTAAAGACACACCATCGGGCCACTGGGAAATTGCTGGCGTACCAGTCAAATTCGACTGGGGCTACTTTCCCTATGAAAAACCGTCATTTCCTGATGAGCTGATCGAAAAGATCATCGAAGTTGGTGAGTTGCCGGGCGTTCTTTGTCTGACACACGGTTCCGGGACTGTTGTCATTGAGGAATTCGGTGATGAGCACGTCAAAACCGGAAAGCCAATCGTCTACACCTCAGCGGACAGCGTTCTTCAGATTGCTGCACACGAAGACAGCTTTGGCCTTGAGCGCCTGCTGGACCTTTGCGTGAAGTGCCGCACCCTGGTAGACGAGTACAACATCGGTCGTGTGATTGCCCGCCCGTTTCTGGGCTCTGCTGAAGCAGGGTTTGAGCGGACTGCAAACCGTCGCGATTACTCTGTTCTTCCTCCGGCTCCGACCGTCCTGGATCGTCTGGAAAATGCTGGCCGTCAGGTGATTGCTGTCGGTAAGATCTCCGACATCTACGCAGGGCAGGGTATTACCAAACTGCTGAAGGGTGCTGGCAACGATCAGCTCTTTGACCGCACGTTGGAAGCGATGGATATAGCGAAAGACGGAGACCTCGTGTTCTCCAACTTCGTTGACTTCGACATGCTCTACGGCCACCGCCGTGACGTGCCAGGTTATGCCGCAGCTCTGGAGCACTTCGATAAGCGTCTGCCAGAAATGATCGAAAAGATGAACGACGGTGATCTGCTCATTCTGACAGCTGACCATGGATGTGATCCAACCTGGAAAGGCACAGACCACACACGTGAGCATGTTCCTGTACTTGCTCTTGTAAAAGGCGAGAAGGGGTCAGACATCGGAAAACTCCCGACTTTCGCTGATATGGGCGAGTCCGTTGCCAGGCATCTTGGAATTCCTGCTGGCGAAAACGGAAGTAGTTTTCTGTAGACCCGGCAAGAAATTCTGAAAACAGACCGGGCAAGCATTGTTTGCCCGGTTTAGTGTACCGCGATATATTTCTGAGTTGCCTGTGAATTGCAATTAGCAGAGCGCGATCCATTTGCCTGACACAATCAAGTGATGAGAATCCGCTCCAACAAAGATGTTAGAGCATGATGCGTGAATGTAAATGAACGCGGCATGTTCCAGGGGTGCCGGGAAAGGCATCCGTCGTGTTACATAACAAGGGAATACAGCATGCAGGCGCGCACGTTTACTGCACAACAGGATGGAAGCTTAACGCCAGAGATGAAGCAGGCGTTTGAAGAAGATGGCTTCCTCGTTCTTGAAGGATTTGCATCGCCGGAAGAGTGCGATCAGCTCCAGGCACGTATGGCTCACCTGATTGACGAGTTTGACCCGTCAACAGTCGCGTCTGTGTTTGAGACCAATGCGCAGACGCATGCGAAGGACGCATATTTCCGGGAAAGCGGTGATAAAATTCGCTTCTTCTTCGAGGCAGAGGCATTTGACGACAAGGGTGATCTGACCAAAGACAAGCATCAGGCACTGAACAAGGTAGGCCATGCCCTGCATGACTACGACCCGGTGTTTGCCCAGTTTTCCCGCGACCCGAAAATGGAACGTGTTGCCAGAGACATCGGACTGACAGAGCCGCTGCTTGCTCAGTCGATGTATATTTTCAAACCACCTCACATCGGCGGAGAAGTAAACAACCATCAGGACTCCACATTTCTCCACACAGCGCCGTTGACCTGCACAGGCTTCTGGTTTGCTTTGGAAGATGCGGATGAAACCAACGGTGGTTTGTACGGCGTTCCAGGCGGTCATAAAGGACCGCTTCGCAAACGCTTCCGTTACAACGGTGAAGGTCTTGTGATGGAGACCCTGGACGAAACCCCACTCGAAAAATCTGCAGATGAGGCGGCGGCGCTTGTTGCACCAAAAGGAACCCTTGTAATCCTTCACGGACTTGTGCCGCACAAATCGGCTCCCAACCGCTCTGATAAGTCCCGTCATGCCTATGCTGTGCATATGGTGGACGGAACCGCAAAATGGTCGGATGACAACTGGGTTACACGGGCTAAAGACAAGCCAATGCACGGATTTTAAGAAATGAAACCAAAGCAGAACGTAGTGCCACGTGCCGAACTGCACTGCCATATCGAAGGCGCAGCACCTCCGGCGCTCGTAAGAAAGCTGGCAGAGCGCTACGATGTAGATCTGGGTGATCTGTTTGATACCAACGGTGCCTACAGCTGGTATGACTTCACTACTTTTATTCAGCAGTATGATGTAGCCGCATCTTTGTTCCGCCGTCCGGGCGACTACGCACAACTGGCTGAAACCTATTACAGGATGCTGGCAGCTGAAGGCGTGATCTATGCGGAAGTGTTCATCTCCCCCGATCATGCTGTCAAAGCAGGCCTGAGCTACCACTCCTATCTGGAAGGGCTGGTCGCTGGTCTGGAACGCGCCAAAGCAGACACAGGCATCGAAGGCCGCCTGGTTCCTCTTGGCGTGCGTCATGAAGGTGCTGAGTCCGTTGAGGGGGCGATCAGGGCTGTCATCGACAACCCGCACCCACTGGTAACCGGTTTCGGTCTGGCTGGTGACGAGCGTATCGGCCCGACAAAGGACTTCGAAAAAGCCTTTGCCATGGCACGTGAAGCCGGTCTCGGCCTCACAGCCCATGCAGGTGAGTTCGGCGGGGCTGAAAGCGTGCGCGATGCGCTGGATTACCTGAAAATTACACGTGTTGGTCACGGTGTGCGGGCAATAGAAGAGGAAGCATTGGTTCAGCGTCTGGTGGATGAGGAAATCACCCTGGAGGTATGCCCGCATTCCAACATCGCGCTCGGTGTCTACTCAAACCTGCGCTTCCACCCGGTAAACATGTTGCGTCAGGCAGGTGTGCGTATCACTCTCAACTCCGATGATCCTCCATTCTTCCACACAACGCTTGGCCACGAGTATGTGGAAACATCTCGCGTGTTTGGCTGGACTCGTGACATCCAGCAATCCATCACAAAGAATGCACTGGAAGCAGCGTTTGTAGATGAGGAAACCCGTGCTGTGCTTCTGAAGCGTTTAGAAACTTTAACTGAAGATGCGTAAGTTTTGCTTGAGTGAGTGTGCATAAGCAGGAAAACTGTCATAGTTGGGCCTATTATGCTCAAAACCTCAGAGCATATATTGCAAAAAGCCCGTGCCTCCATAAAAAGGTGTGGGCTTTATAGCGTATCTGCGAAAGGTGGTCGCCGCTTTTCGGATAAGGATACGCGACATAAGCTGAAGCGTATCCCCGAAGAGCGGTTGCTGGTTTTCGGAAGGGGTATGTATCAGATTGAACCCGGCGAAACCGAGTGACGAGTGTTTTCCAGGCCTCATCAGTCAAAAGGACAGGAACCGACGAAGATGGAGATGCAAGCATCGCAGGCTTTGTCCTTGCTCAACGCAAAAGCAGTACGTGAACGCTCGCATATGCTGTTGGAGCTGGGATTGCAGAACGAACTTGAGCATTTTGCTGTTGATCTGTCTCATCTTGCTGAAGCGGCACGCAGAACACTCGCTGCGACCGACAACACCTATCCGGATCGGCAAATTCCGTTTCATGCCCGCTGGCGCCAGTTCGAGACCGGCGGAGTAGACCGTTGGGGTATGCTGGCGGGTGCACGTCGCTTTTCCGATGTACAGGGCATGGGCCGTGCCGCATGCGATCTGGCAATTGTGTCTGCGCTGCTTGATGCGGCTGCTGGTGAGCACTGGACGTATCGCGAAGCAATCACCAACGAGGCCTTCAGACATTCTGAGGGGCTGGCGATTGGCTCACTGGCCATGTTCTCAGCTGGCTTCTTCTCCCATGAGCCACTGGACCCGCTCAGAGCAGATGCCATCACTTTATTCCGCCTAGACAAAGACGAGCTGGCAGAAGGTCTGCAAATCACGCAGAAGAACCAGCTCGTTGGGCTGGACGGCCGGCTGTCGTTGCTGAACCGTCTGGGAGAAGCCGTTTCTCTTCGTGGCGATCTGTTTGGCAGGAAAGGTGACCCACGTCCGGGCGGCCTTTTTGACATCCTTTATGAGGAAGGGCAAAACGGGCCTCTGGATGCGGAACGTATTCTGGAACTGGTTCTCGATGGTCTGGGGCCGATCTGGCCCAACCGTGAGCAGATTGACGGTGTGATCCTTGGAGACACATGGCGTCATTCCAAAGTCAAGACCCAGGACAAAACCACCAATCTGGTCCCTCTTCACAAACTTTCTCTATGGATCTCTTATTCTTTAGTTGAGCCTCTGTCCTGGGCTGGTATTGAGATGGCAAACATTGATGGTTTGACTGGCCTTGCTGAGTTTCGCAACGGCGGATTGTTTTTGGACACAGGCGTACTGCGCCTGAAAGATCCGAAACAGTCCTTGAACAAACACGAAGTAAGCAGCGAGCTGGTTGTTGAATGGAGAGCACTCACGATCGCTCTTCTCGATAAGCTTGCGGATTGGATTCGGGCAGATTTGTCTGTCTCCCGGGACCAGTTGCCACTGGCATGTGTGCTGGAAGGTGGGGCCTGGGCTGCAGGACGACAAATTGCCCTTGAAAAACGAGGTGATGGATCTCCACCCCTGATGATTATCAGTGATGGAACTGTTTTTTGATTTGTAACCTGCCGTCAATAGCACCTGAGAATATCAGGCGCCTAACTAAGACACGCACTGCCATGTACATGCTGACAAAAGGCAGCTGCAAATAAAATACCCGACTGGGTTGAAAAAGAGGAACACGATGTCCGGCGCAACCGTAATCGCACACCCGCTTGTCCAGCATAAGCTGACCCATATGCGGAGAAAAACAACCCCGACGCAGGACTTCCGCCGCTTGCTGCGCGAAATCTCTTTGTTGCTGTGTTACGAAGTAACACGCGATCTGAAGATGACAACCCAGTCCATCGAGACACCTGTTGCCCTAATGGATGCACCGGTTCTGGCTGGTAAAAAGCTTTGCTTTGCCTCCATCCTACGCGCTGGTAACGGCCTGCTGGAAGGCATGCTTGAGCTGATTCCATCCGCCCGCGTTGCGCATATCGGCCTCTACCGTGATCCTGAAACCCTTGAAGCTGTTGAATATTACTTCAAAGCGCCTCAGGAGCTGGAAGAGCGTTTGGTAATCGTTGTTGACCCAATGCTGGCTACTGCAAACTCTGCGATTTCGGCTGTAGATCGCCTGAAGAAGCGCGGCGCAAAAAATATGGTATTCGTCTGCCTGCTTGCAGCCCCTGAAGGTGTTGCCCGTTTCAACGAAGAGCATCCTGACGTGCCAATTTACACCGCTTCCATTGATGAAAAGCTCAACGAAAAAGGCTACATCATTCCGGGTCTTGGTGATGCTGGCGACCGGATGTACGGAACAAAATAAACTGTTCAGCTTTAAAAGCGTCAGGCATCAGATCTGGCGCTTTTTTCCTGTAGGCTTCCTCTGGAAATACAGACAGAACACCGGAGACCACACACATCTCAAGGTTGTGTGTTCGTCCTTTATGAGGTGTAGACCGTGTTTTAAGGCCATGCGTGCAGGGGAGGATGGAATGCCAAAAAAGCTCGTACCCGTTTGAAGGTTTGTTGCATTTCAACACCGGGTAAAGCATCCATTGCTGAGCCTGTGGCGCTGACGCTCCGGGCCTTGTTGCTCACATGCCGTCCGGCCCCGGTGTGATCGAAGATGACCTCATTCTCAACATTGCCCGGCAAGTCCCACCCGCTGTTGCTGCCTGGCTTCTCACATCACGCCACTGCAAAAGAAATCGTCGAACACGTGCTGAAGCGTAAGCGATGTTTTGCCCCCACCTTGACATCATACTTCTGTAAAATTCCAGGGAAAGAGCGCATTGATTTTGCTCTGCTTGTGGCCTTTTGCTATTTTTGCGAGGGTATCGGCAAGGTAGGCATACGGGTTGATGCAGTTCAGCTTGCAGGTCTCAATGAGAGAGGCGATGATAGCCCAGTTTTCAGCGCCGGCATCATGGCCTGCGAATAGTGCATTCTTGCGATTTAGAGCTATGGGCCTGATTG
>CANNAV010000024.1 GCA_947502585.1 uncultured Pseudovibrio sp. | reverse complement strand
TCGTCGAAACCGACGAAAAATGGGAAACAGAAACCAAGGCATATATCAAATGGGAAAGCACAGATGAATAAAGCCGCAACGGCAATTTCCAGACATCAGGTTGCGTAATCCAGATCTCAGCCGTGTTACGAACAGGTTGCTCAGTAAAGTGCGTTCTTACAGCCTGCTCCTGTTCCACAGACAGATAACCCTCACGCTGACTGTAATCCTTTAGCCTAAAAACGAAGGTCCCGTACCAACACAGGCAAGTCGCCTTTTTCTCAGCCCTGCAGAGCCTGTCTCTGATGTTTCACAGATGATTCTGGCATCGTAACCAGCACCCAAGAGCAAAAACGCCCGGGCAAGTCAGTCAGAGGAGTATACCATGAAAAGACTGCCACAGAACTGACGGCCAAGGGCTTCTTCACTCACCACTGTCATTTCTGGGAGCGAAGCCCCAACGAAAACACCAATGGGTTGCTCCGACAATATATCCCAAAGGAAAAGACATTGATGATTTGGCGATGCACAACTTGCCAGGATCAGGGAGAAGATAAATAACCGCCCCGGAAAATGTCCTGGATTTAATACACCAAACCAGCTTTTCCTGGCACTCAACAACATGTTGCGCTGGCGGGCTGAATCCGCAAACCATATCAGATTCATCACTCAAAGCTTTGAATATGCGGGAAAATTCACGTTAAACCCAGTCGTGAAACCGCTTGATTACTGTATTCCATTTCCCGGATACCCAGGCAAATCCCGCCATGGGCTGCCAGGGCGATGAGGCTCCATAAGCTCCCACATCCGGACCGTTGTTACAAAGCGGTCTGAACTTATACAAGCCTCTCTGAAATGAAATTTGAATCAAATTTTTACTGGTTTGGGAATTTTGTTACTCAACAGGCCCTGTATTTGAACCATTCCAGAATTCGCTAAAACAGAGAAGTGTTCGGATTAAACTTCAAAAAGCGATGCTGAAATTCAGCGTCGGGTTTTGTGCTTGCAAAATAAAGAAATATAAATATATATAAAAATAAAAATCTTTTCATATGGAGTTTCCCATGAATGTCCTCCTCATCTCAGGAAGTACCAGAGAAGGCTCGTTGAATAAATGTCTGCTGGATGCCGTTGCCGAAGAAGCGCATAACTTAAACCATCAAACGACCAGCCTTCCGCACCAGCTTGCCTCTTTTCCTCTCTACCACGCGGACCTGGAGAAGGATGCTACTCTTCAGAATCAACTCTCGTTGCTCAGACAAAAGATTGATTCTGCTGATGTAATTATGATCTCCTCTCCTGAATACAACGGCTTTCACACCCCGCATCTCCATAACGTATTCACCTGGGCATCCAGACCGGCAGAAGGTAAACCAAACTCCGTCCTTGAGGGAAAAGTGCTTGGCTTGCTCGCAGCGGCACCGGGACCATTCGGAGGCGTAAGAATGCTGCCGCGCCTGTCTTCGTTTGCAGCTGATCATGGCTGCTGGGTACATCCGCGATATCTCGCTGTCGGCGACATGGAAGCAAAGATCAATGAGAATGGTCACTTAACCTGCTCAGAAACAAGACAGAAACTGCGCAACCTGATCAGCCGGACCTGTAACATGGCCGAACCAGCACAGATCGCAGAACCAGCCTAAGGAACCATGCTACCTCTCAGGGAGGGACAAACCCGGTGTTAAAACACCGGGTTTTCTATGTCTGATTGCTTATAAGGCGGGCAAATTGGTCAAACAATGGGCTGCATTATCGATTTCCAGCTCTCGCAAAAGACATTTAAGAATCTATATTAGTTATTATTATCAATGCTTTATGATGATTTTGGCGCGCCCGTAATAACCTGGCACGCTGCTTGCTGCTGTGTGGTTCAACAGAGTTTGTACCAGCAATGCGTGGAGGTGGGGCAGCACACAAACTCACAGTGACACGTTTGGACAGGCTGCCTTAAAGCATACGGAAAGTAAATTTCTAATCCGCATGAGAAGGGAAGATGAACCATTAATCATCTCTCCCTTCGCATTCCAGTTTCGCGTTTTTATGTGCGTTGCTTTACGTAGTTTATGTGTTTCTAACGTTGAAATGGAAAAACCATGGAGCTTCTTGCGTCTTTTGATGTCACTTTGGTACACGGGTTTATCGTCACCTTCATGGCACTCAATTTCACGCCCGGTCCTGCGGTCCTGAAAGTGGTTGGTGACAGCATCACAAACGGTATTGGCAAAACCCATGCCAGCATGGCAGGCGTGTTCGATGCCAACCTCGTGTACGCGCTCCTCGCAGCAGGAGGTATGAGTGCTCTTTTGCTGTCTTTCCCGGTTCTTTTCGCAATGGTCAAATGGATTGGCGCAGCTTATCTTTTGTACCTTGCATATGGCTTCTATAAGATGGCCTTTTCAGCCTCGCTGAGTACAGCAAGGGAGCAAAAGCCGGCATCCGCTCTGAAGCTGTTTCTCACCTCATTTGCAATGCAAGGCGCCAACCCGAAATCTGTCCTGTCATTCGGTGCTATGCTGCCTGTGTTTGCAGGTGAAGGCGACGGTATGGCCCTGCGTATGATGGCACTGGCGCTCTTCAACACTGCACTCGAATATCCGGCCTTGCTGTTTTATGCCTGTATTGGAACTCGTGTGTCAAAATTTGCCGCCTCTGCACGGTCCCGGGCAGTTATGAACGTTTGCGCAGGCACGGCATTGGCCGGTGCTGCCTGCATGATCTCCAAAAGCACGCTGAAAACGCAGTAGCTACCCCGATCATAGATTCAGAATACCCGGAGCGTTCTCATCAGAGGGCGCCCGGTTTTCGGACATCAGGAAGTGATGACCTCCATCAGCCTCACGAATAACCTCAAGCAAGACATCAGGCATAGAGGAGGCGGTTACCAGTCCCGAACCAGTTGGTTTTCTGAAAGAAAAACAGCATGCCCCGGTTCCCGGCAGCATTTGTCGTATGACCTGGGCAAAAATCAGCGCCCCCCCCCCGCATACACAGGTGCAGTTGCGACCAGTCACCCTGCAAAGACAGGCCGTTCATGCCCGCGTGTCAGGTCGGCAAGCCGGGCGGCGTCGCGGATCTTTGCCCTCCTGCACTCAATCATCTTTGGCCTCTCGCAAAAAATCAGCTTTTCATGCGAATCCAGGGCCGAACTCACTCCCCAACCGCAAATGACACCATAAGTTCAAGGTGAGCAGCACCAACTTGAATAACTGGTCCTTGAATTTGTGTTCAGACTGCATGTCATCAATTAAGCTCTTACTACCACCCAGCCTTGTTCCTGCATTGAAGAAACAGGGCAGGCTGCCGCATTGGAAACAGAATTGCAGTCAACGGCTTACACAACCTGAAAAGTCTGCTTTCGACGTCTGGTTATGAATGTTTGTGCAGGTTACATATGGGCGCATTAAAGCAACTATCCGCACATTTTTGAATGTAATACCAATTCAGAAATATGGATCTGTTTGTCAAACAAGGTATTGACATATCTATCCAAGAACAAGCTATGCTGATGGTTGCTCTTTCAGAAGTGAAGCGCAACAATATACCGATAGAAGACGCAAATTCACGCAGTTTGAGCATACCCGTGACGGAATAATTACACGTGGTGTGCTCACTGCAATATCCGTAAAACGCTGAGGAGTCGTGGTCATGGATGATGTAACCTGTACTGATACTGTAGTAAAACTGGAAACATGGAGAAATGAGGATTGGCAGATCAGTTGCCTTCTCTCCGCCAGGTGTGATGCTCCCATCTCCAACTATACGCTCTGCTTCAGCATGCTCGCTCCTTGTGAGATCGTTGATGGTGCCACTGTTCACCGGATGACAGCAGGTTACTTTGAGCTTGGTTTCGAAAGAGATGTTCTGGGAACAGGCCAGGCCCTGGCGTTTACTCTCATATATAAGCACAACAGGAACCCATCCAACCGCAGTTGGCTGCCCAAAGGCGCGTATCTGCGCATGAAGGACGGCAGCACCTTGCCGGTTCAGATTGCGCCGCGAGGTATAGATCAGGCTTTCACCAGTAAATTGCCAGAGCAGCAAGCTAATCCTTCTTCTGATGAACTTATGCTCGTGCCAGCCCCCAAAAGCTGGCAGCCCTCTGGTGATCAGCTGGATGTGAGTACTGGTTTCAGGATGGACGCCTCGTGGGAGGGCGATGGCGAAGCCGACAGTGCTGCAGCAGTTGAAGCGCTGGCGGAGCGCAACAACATCGGGCCATTCTTTAGTGAGGATGGGGTCGCACTGTTCTTTGCTAAAACCGAAGGGCTTGCTGAAGACGCCTATGAACTGGCGATTACTCCGCAAGGAATTACACTCTCAGCGTCAGCCGCTGCCGGCGCATTTTACGGCACTATCACACTCCTCAATCTCAAGCTGGTCTACGGAGGCAAAATCCCGTGTGGACAGATGGCAGATGGCCCGCGCTTTGAGTGGCGCGGCCAACATCTGGATTGCGCCCGACACTACTATGAGCCGGAAACACTGCTGCGGCTGGTGGACATGATGGCCTTGTTAAAACTCAACCGCTTCCACTGGCACTTCTGCGATGATGAGGCCTTCCGTCTGGAAGTGGAAAGCTATCCTGAGCTTTGGAGGAAGTCTGGCATGCGCGGAGAAAACCGTGTAGTTCCCGGCCTTTACGGATCGGGGGATAGTCCGCAAGGTGGCACGTATTCCCTGGCCTTTGCCAAACGCCTTGTCGGCCACGCTAAAGAGCTGAACATCGAAGTCCTGCCGGAAATCGAAGTGCCGGCTCACTCATGGGCCGCGCTTCAAATTCACCCGGAACTACGTGATGCTGCGGATGAGAGCAATGAGATCTCTGTCCACGGCTATCTCAGCAACACCATCAATCCGGCCCTGCCAGAAGTGTGGACCTATATGGAAACTCTGACCAGGGAAGTCTCGGGTATTTTCCCGTTTGCCCACCTCCACCTTGGGTGTGATGAGCGCCCGCCCGCTGCATGGACCAAATCCCCGGCCATCGAAAAGCTGAAAGCAGACCATGGTCTCAGAACTGCCGATGATGTGCAAGGCTGGATGATGGAGAAGCTGGCGTCTTATGTGCGGTCGCTGGGTACTCGCCCCGCCGCTTGGGAAGAGGCGGCCAAAGGTGCAAATGGCGGCATCAAAAACAACGCCATCCTGTTCTCGTGGACACAACAAGGGCCGGGTCTGGAAGCAGCCCGCAAAGGGTACTCGGTCGTGATGAGCCCGGCGGCGCATGCTTACTGGGACATTGCACCTTCGGGAAACTTCAACGAGATCGGCCTCAACTGGGCAGGCGCAACCAGCCTCGCAGACAGTGTGAACTGGGATCCTGTGCCGAAAAACGAGCCAGAACTGGAAGGCAGGATTATCGGCGCCCAGGGCTGTCTGTGGTCAGAGGTCGTGCTGCGGGATGCCAACATGGAAACCATGATGGCTCCGCGTATTCTGGGCATCTCAGAAATAGGCTGGGCAGCCCGCGACAACAAACCGGATGCTGCGCTGATCACGGATAAGGCGGCGTGTTACAGCAAGCTGTTTTCTGCCATCGGGTGGCGTCAGGATGTGAGAGACTAAACAACGAAAGTCCTGCATCAAACCTCTGTGAGACAGGGCTTTCTGCCTCTTACGCGTTGCGCAGTTCCGCAATCAAATCATAGATATCACCACGATAAACGCCAGTGGTCAGCTCAATCACCCGGCCGCTTGCAAGGTAGGCAGTGCGGTTTATGTAGAGCGCGGCGTCCCCCTCACAGACTTCCAGCAAAGCTGCTTGCTCTTCTGTCAGTTTACAAGCCGAAATGCGCTGAATAGCGCGGGACGGGCGCATCCCTTCCAAAGACAGATGCTCATAGAGCGACGTCTCAATCTTTGACGGATCAGGCACGAACTCGCTCGAGAGTGAGCTGGTCTCGATTGCCAGAGGAATACTATCCCCACGGCGCAGACGGGTTATCCGGGAAACCTGTCCGTCAGAAGTAAGTCCGAGTGCAACAATCTCCTCAGGAGAGGGAAGGTAGATCCCGCAGGACAGCGTCTGGGAAGAAGATGTTTTCCCGCGCCGCTGCATGTCCTCGGTAAAGCTCGTAAGTGCCGACAGGGACTGCAAAATACGTTTCATCTGAGGGGCTACATAAGAGCCGGAGCCCCGGCGCTGAACCACCAGACCATCAATCACCAGTCGTGAAATCGCTTTGCGAATTGTCACGCGGGACAAACCGGTCAGTGCGGCCAGTTGCCGCTCGGCAGGCAGAGTGGTCTCCGCTGCTAACCGTCCATCTTTAATGGCAGTTTCAAGATGCCGGTAAAGTTGCAAGTAGCGTGGACCGCCACTGCTTTGCTGCCAGGATGTGGTTGAGAACAGATCGGTATGGGTATCTTTTTGTGCGTTCATTCTGCCCGTCTTTATGTGAATCCAGATTATATATAATACCTTTTTGATACCAATGCAAAATAATACCTATAAAATACCAATAAAGGAAGCACAGCTTATTCCCTCGTGTTTTTTTTCGAAAAATTGAAGTTTTTCCCTGAAATGTAATATTTTGCAACTGCGTTGAAATGGTAGACAAATGGATTTATTTTGGTATTATTTTATGAACTCGAAAAGACACGGTTCGTCTCCCTGGCGATAACAAGACGCAAGCGGTGGGTGATACCGATCACCTTTGGGAATTGGGGAGAACGCATGGCGCATGCGTCAGAGAACCTGCTGCCTTATCAGGGCGAGCGCAGCGGTTCAGCACAAAAAAAACAAGGGATGCTGCAAGGGCTCATGCACTCACAGGCAACCTTTGCCTGGGTTTTGATTGCTCCCGCGGCATTGTATCTTATCTTAGTCGTGGCCTGGCCGCTGGCAGAGACAATTCGCTTGTCTTTCACCAACGCTAACATTGGCGGTGAGACCTACATCGGCACGGCCAACTACGAGAAGCTGCTCAGCTCTCGCAAATTCGCCCGGACAGTGTACAGAACGTTTTATTGGATGTTCCTGTCTGTCTCATTCAAAATCATTTTTGGTCTGATCGGCGCAACGCTGCTTAACGCCGCAATCCCCGGTCGGGCTTTGTTCCGCATGCTGGTCATGCCGCCCTGGATCGTGCCTGTCGCTATTGGCTGTTTCGGCTGGTTGTGGCTCTATAATGGTCATTTCGGCATCGTCTCCGGTGCCCTGCAATACCTTGGTATTCTCGATGGTCCGTTTGAGTTCCTCGCCTACAGGCAAAGCGCGTTTTACTCAGCAGTTGTTACCGATGTCTGGGTCGGCCTGCCCATGGTGACGTTCTTTCTGCTGGCAGCTATGCAGGGCGTGCCACGGGATCTTTATGAGGCAGCCTATGTGGACGGGGCATCCCGCTGGTACCGTTTCCGTCGCATTACCGTCCCGCAAATCCTGCCAGTGATCATCACCATGTCGATCCTGTCGATCATCTGGACCTTCAACTCCTTCGAAGTCATCTGGATACTGACAGAAGGGGGACCGCGCAACGCAACCACAACGCTGATCATCGACACCTACAAGATGGCCATTGCAAACTTCAGATTCGGACAGGGGGCTGCACGTGCTGTGATAGTGGTGACACTGCTCAGCGTATTTTCGCTGATCTATCTGTTCGCACTCCACCAGATCAAAAAACGTTTCGAGGCAGCTTAAAATGATGGATCGTTACTCGCTGCCACATAAAATATTTCTCTACTTCTGCGTTGCGCTTTTCCTCGGTTTCATTCTTCTGCCGTTCTTCGAAATGTTCATGACCTCGCTGCGGCCACTGGAACACCTGTTTCGTTCGCCCTACCAGTTCTGGTCAGATGATTTCTCGTTCAAAGCCTACTCCCAGATGTGGGATACAGTGCCACTGCTGCCGCGTTACATCGCAAACAGCATGCTGATCTCCATCTCAGTGACGGCTCTGGCTCTGGCGTTCGTCATTCCCGCCGCTTATGCCTATGCCCGGTTTGGCTTTAAAGGCAAATCACTCAGCCTCGGCATCTTTCTTGCGGTTAACATGTTCTCCGGTGCTGTACTGCTTATTCCGCTCTACAAGCTCCTGAGAAACTACGGTCTGCTGAACACCTACTTTGCGATGATTGTTCCTGGTGCTGCGTTTCTGGTGCCCATGGGAATCTGGCTACTGAAATCCTATCTGGAGAAAATTCCGCGCGAACTGGAAGAAGCAGCGTTCATGGATGGTGCCAGCCGTCTGTACACCCTGCGCCGCGTTGTCCTGCCCCTGGCGGTTCCCGGTCTTATTGTGGTGGGTGTGGCTGTGTTCCTGTCGGCCTACGCCCAGCAGTTCCTGTTTGCGATTACGTTCAACAGCGTCAAGGAGTTCATGCCTCTGCCAGCGGGCATCCTCGAGTTCATTGGCTATCAGTCAGTCAAATGGAACCAGATGATGGCAGCAAGCATTATTGGAATGTTGCCCGTACTCGTCATTTTCTTATTTTTACAACGCTACCTGGTGGCCGGCCTCACAGCCGGTGCGATCAAAGAGTGATTTTAAAAGTTATCATTGGTTACTGGGAGGATAAACCATGAGAACCAAACTACTATTTGCAGTGGCTGCAGGGGCAGGCGCAATGATGGCAGCAGCACCTGCACTATCAGCTGAAGTCCATTACATTCGCTGTGGGAGCATTGGTTTGGATGCGGACCGTGCGCTAATCAAAAAGTTCGAAGCAGCTAATCCCGGCGATACTATTAACATGGAAAGCCTTCCATGGGGTACATGTCAGGATAAATCACTCAAGTTGGCATCCACCGGCGATCCGGCGTCTGTTGCCTACATGGGCTCACGTACGCTCAAACAGCTGGCAGAATACAACCTGATTGTTCCTGTTGAAATTCCTGAGGAACAGCAGGCCACCTACCAGTCTGGTGTTTTAAATACCGTTAGTTACAGAGACCGTTTCTGGGGCTTTCCGCACGCTTTCTCGACCAAAGCTTTGTTTATGAACTGTGGTCTGTTTGAAGAGGCCGACCTTGCTTGTGATGCTCCAGGAACATGGGATGACATGTATGTGGCCGCGAAAACAATCAAGGAGAAAACCGGCAAAGCTGGTGTTGGTATTACCGGTAAAGACTTTGACAACACCATGCACCAGTTCCTGAATTATCTGTATTCCAATGGCGGACAGGTGATCGATCCATCAACCAATGAGATAACACTGAATTCCAAGAATACTCTGGAAACTTTGAAGTTTTATGGCAAGCTTGTCGACGTTGCCCAAGATGGCCCAACAGCCTTTGAACGTACTCAGGTGCGTGACCTGTACAATGACGGCAAAGTGGCAATGTACATTGACGGTCCCTGGGGGCGTGCCCAGCATAAAGACGATATCAATGGGAAAACCGTTCCAATCCCAGCTGGCCCGAGTGGGGTGAGTGGTACTTTGCTGCTTACGGACTCCATTGTTGTCTTTAAAGGCTCAGGCCATGAGGACGTTGCAATGAAGTTTGCTCGTATGCTGACAAGCGGTGAATCTCAATATGCTGTTGATAGCAATCCGGGGTCAGAACTTGTTCCAATCCTCAAATACGAAGAACTCGGCTGGGAAAACCCATTCTACAAGGACGATCCATACTGGGCAGTCTTCATAGATCCTATCTCAACAGGCGGTCCTGAGCCGCTGTTTGTTGATTACAAAGCGATGCAGACAATCATCAACTCCATGATTCAGGGCATCATCCTGAAAGACGATACTGCTGAGAACCTGGTGGCAATCGCCGCTGAAGAACTCGAAGAGTTCAAGTAAGCCAGACCCGGAGAGGTTGCCTGCAGCCTCTCCCCTTTATCAAGTGTGAGAAGACGAATATTATGGCCACGCTTCAGCTACAGCACATCGTGAAATCATTTGGGCCAACAACCGTATTGAAGGACGTCAGCCTGTCTGTTGAGGACAAGGAGTTCGTCGTTTTCGTTGGCCCCTCTGGCTGCGGAAAAACAACTTTGCTGCGCATTGTGGCAGGCTTGGAGATAGCCTCCGAAGGCTCCATTATTATAGATGGAAAAGACGTTTCCGACGACCATCCCATTGACCGTGGTATCTCTATGGTGTTCCAGAGCTACGCGCTCTATCCGCACCTCTCCGTTTTCGAAAATATTGCCTTTCCGCTGCGCGTTGCAAAGCGCCCGGAAGAGGAAATCAAGGGCCGCATAAACAAGGCTGCTGCTATCCTGCAATTGGAAAAGCATCTGAACCACAAGCCGGGCCAGCTCTCCGGCGGTCAGCGCCAACGTGTGGCCATTGGCCGCTCTATTGTCCGCAATCCGAAAGTGTTCCTGTTTGACGAGCCGCTCTCAAACCTTGATGCAGCGCTGCGCGCGGACATGCGTGTGGAGCTCTCCAGGCTCCATAAAAACCTGGACACCACGATGATTTACGTAACTCACGATCAGGTGGAAGCCATGACGATGGCCGACCGCCTTGTGGTGTTAAATGACGGTGTGGTGGAGCAGTGCGGCACCCCGATGGATCTGTACCTGCACCCACGCAACAAATTCGTGGCTGGTTTCATCGGCCATCCTAAAATGAACTTTCTGCCCGCCATCGTCAGCCGTGTTGAAGACCGCTTGCTGCACGTGAATCTTGAAAATGGCGGCATCATGAGCATGCCAGTGTCTTCAGAGGGCATGAAAGCAGGTGACAATGTGGAGGTTGGCATTCGCCCGGAGCACATGCGGCTTGATGAAAATGGACCGGTTTCCATGCATGTAGAAGTGTTGGAGCGCCTGGGTGCTCATTCTGTTGCCTACGGTAAAGCAGAGGGTGAAGTTGCGTTTTGTGCATCCTTGCCTGGCATGGCAAAGATTCGGGAAGGCACATCCATAAAACTTAACATCAAGCCGGAAGATCCCTGCATCTTTGACGAAAATGGTGTTGCTCTGCAACGCCTTGGCGCTCCGGTACTGGCATAGGAGAAACACATGCGCATCCTCGTTGCTGGTCTGGGTTTGCGAGCTGCCAGTGTCCTGGAAAGACTGCAGGCGCACATGAGCGAGGCGGAGGTGGTGGCCTATGCAGACCCCAAACCGCACCAGATTGAACCTCTCAAAAATTATGAGGCGATCAAGGCTTACGATACTCTGGAAGAGATGCTGGCCCATGAAAAGGCGGAGCTGTTGTTCGTGAGCTCTCCAAACCATATGCATCTGGAGCACATCCGCCTCGGCCTGGAAGCCGGTATCCGCATGTTTGTTGAAAAGCCCGTGGTGATCTCTATGAGCGAGACCATGGAACTGGCAGAGCTCCTTTCCGGACATGGGGCAGATCAGGTGCTCATCGGTCTGGTTCTTCGTTACGCCCGGCACGCAAGAGATTTGCGGGCTGCGCAGGCGGCCGGCCAGATCGGGGATGTGGTTTCCATTGAGGCCAACGAGCATATCGCGCCGTATCACGGTGCTTTCTTCATGCGCGACTGGCGGCGCTACGAGAAATACTCCGGCGGTTTCATGCTGGAAAAATGTTGCCATGATCTGGACATCTACAACATGGTAACCGGGTCTCGCCCAACCCGTGTGGCCAGCTTTGGCGGCAGAAAATCTTTTGTTCCAGGCAATGCTCCGGCGAAAGATACAGATACGCAAGTGTATCATGTAAAAAAATCCATCTGGGAAGCTACGGAAGATCCGTTCCTTTCTGATGGAGATATCGTGGACCATCAGACAGCGATCCTCGAATACGAGAGCGGGGCCACCATGGCCTTTCACACCAACATTAACGTACCGGATGAACACCGCAGGTTCTGCGTGATCGGCACCAAAGGTATGGCGGAAGGTGATTTTGTGCGCGGTTATCTAAGAGTGACCGACGCCCATACCCGCAACACATTGGTGGACGAAGATTACACCCGTTCCATTGTCTGCCCCGGTGCGCACTACGGCGCCGATGACATGATGTGTCAAGACCTCTGTGCTTATCTGCGTGGTGAAATGGACAGCCTGCCAGTCTCCGTCGTGGACGCACTGGAAGCAGGCGTTGCCGCTTTGGCACTTGATCAGGCGCGAACAACCGGCCAGGTCGTGGACCTGACGCCCTATTGGAAAAAACTCGACAGTTTCAGGCTGCGGGAAACCGTAGCAACAACAAAAAAGATGGAATCAATACAGTGACCAAACTCCCTGGCGCGTACATGCGTGCTGAGATAGATCAGGCAATCCCGGCATTCGCTGAAGGGGTTCGCCGGGACCTCTCAAAGAGTGTGAAAGCAGCAGCCTTAGACAAGCTTGACGTGTTCTACACCATTGCGCGTGGAAGCTCAGACGCAGCCGCTAACCTGATCTCATATGAACTGATGGCCGAACTGCAAAAGCCGGTGACAACCTTGCCGCCCTCTGTATTCAGCCTGGGGAATGGATTGCAGTTGTGCAATGCTGGCGCCCTTATTTTCTCTCAATCCGGAGGAAGTAAGGATCTGGTCAGTGCTGCAATCGGGTTTCAAAACGGCGGTGGCAAAACACTTGCCATAACCAACACGCCGGACTCTGCACTGGCAGCTGAAGCGGATGCCTGTGTCGATATAAAAGCAGGACCGGAGCAAGCTGTACCGGCTACCAAAACAGTAATCTGCACCATTGCCGCCGGAATGGCTCTTCTGGCAGCTCTCAAACCGGACTACGCCAAAGCCTGTGCAGCAGCAGCAAATGCCATGCTGGCCAGCGCTGATGCCAGACCGGAGCAGGCAGACGCTATTATTGAGGCCGTAAAGTCCACGCCCCACGTCTATGTCATCGGGCGCGGTTGCGGCTTTGGAGCAGCGCAGGAAGTAGCGCTGAAGCTGAAGGAAACTACGGCCATTCATGCAGAAGCTTACTCCGCTGCCGAAGTGCTGCACGGTCCGCTGCAACTGGCAACAAAACCGCTGTGTGTTCTCATTCTGGATACGGGAGAAGAGGTCAGCAACCAGAGCCTGAGTATGACTGAGGAGCGGTTCCGCTCTGTCGGCGCAAATGTTTTCCGCCTGTCACCAGAAACGGTTGGTGCGCAGGGCCTTACTCCCGCAGCAAGCTCGGCTATGCTGTTGCGTGCATTGTACCCGGTGATTTTGGAAACTGCACTCCAGTCAGGTCTGGACCCGGACCAACCGGAAACACTTTCTAAGGTAACGGTAACTATTTGATTTTATAAGGGAATACTGGTATGGCCGATTTGACCAAATGGGCAACTATGCGCGAAATTCAGGCGCAACCGCAAATCTGGGTAAGCTGGGGGCAGGAGCTTTCCGGCTCCCTGAATGAGTTGAACAAGTGGGTCGCCAACTCCGGAGCTACGGAAATCTGGTTCTGCGGAGCAGGTACATCTGCCTATATAGGCGACCTTCTGTGCAGAGCGCTGGACGCCACCTCCGTGTTGCCAATGCGCTCCGTTCCTTCAACTGACCTTGTCAGTGCGCCGCACGCCTTCAAACGCGACGGTGTGATCCCGCTGGTGGTCACCTTCGGTCGCTCCGGCAACTCCATAGAGTCTGTCGGCACGCTGGATTTGCTGGATACATTCTTCCCTGAAGCCCCACGGATGAACATTACCTGCAACAGAGACAGTGCTCTGGCAACCCGTCGGCCTGCCTCAAATGCCAACCAGCGCGTAATCGTTCTGCCGGACGAATGCCACGACAGCGGCTTCGCCATGACCTCCAGTTTCACCAGCATGGTCCTGACTGCCATGGCAGTGTTCGGACCGGAAACACCGGAAGAGTTTGCCGCCAGCATGAATGAGATCAGCCATGCCGCAGAAATCGTGCTGGCCGGGGCGAAACAGCTGACAGGCAAACTCACCATCCCACAACGCGCCGTATTCGTTGGTTCAGGCCCGCTTGCCTTTGTCGCTCGCGAAAGTGCACTGAAGGTTATGGAACTGGCCGCAGGTAAAATCCCGACTGTCTGGGACAGCTCCCTCGGCTTCCGTCACGGACCAAAATCCTTTGTGGATGACCAGACCAGAGTCTTCGTGTTCCTCTCCAACAACCTGCATACAAGGCGCTATGATGAGGATCTGGCAGAAGAGATAAAGGTGCAGTTTGGCGAAGAAACAGTTATAGCCATTGGCAATTCCGCAATGGCAGATGTGCACATTCCATGCAAGCTGGAGGATGGCTGGATGTCTGTGCTCCATGTACTCATTGCCCAGTGGCTGGGTGTGGCATGGTCTGACAAGCTTGATTTCAATGTCGACAATCCATTTGAAGGACAGGGTACGCTGACCCGGGTTGTTTCCGGCGTAAAGCTCTACACACCGGAAGAGGCCTGATATGGCTGGAGCTGGTGGCATTGATCTTGGCGGCACCAAAATTGAGGCAACAGCCTTTGATAAGGAGTGGGCTGTAGTTGAGACCAGACGCATCCCGACACCGCAGGATTCCTACGCAAATTTGGTAGATGCTCTCTGCGAGATGGTGGTGTGGCTGGAAGAGAAGGCAAGCTCAAAGTGCCTGCCGGTGGGCGTTGGTATTCCCGGGTTCCACTCCAGACGAACGGGCAAGTTCCTCACAGCCAACCTGCCCGCATCAGGGCAGACTGTCCATCAGGACCTGATCGACAAACTGGGCAGAGCCGTCGCGTTTGAAAACGACTGCAACTGCTTTGCCCTTTCTGAAGCTATGCTTGGTGCCGGCCGCAATCATGCCAGCGTCTTTGGTCTGATCATCGGCACAGGTGTCGGTGGTGGGTACTGTTCCAATGGTACGTTGATTTCAGGTCTCAGCGGTGCAGCGGGAGAGTATGGTCATCTCGGCATTCCATACATGACCATGAAGGAACTCGGGCTGGGCGGCATCCAATGTGGGTGTGGTCGTACAGGTTGCTTCGAGACCTATCTTGCAGGCCCCGGAATGCGCCGCCTTGCTAAACACGTCACCGGCAAGGACGCCGATGCGCAGACCATCACAACCGCGGCAACAGCGGGTGATCCGCAGATGCAGGAAGTCCTGAGCATGTGGGCACATATAGCAGCGGAGCTGGTCGCCACGCTCCAATGCACGGTTGACCCGGACTGCATCGTGCTCGGCGGTGGCCTTTCCAGAATACCAAACATCAATCTTCTCATTGCTAAAGCTCTGCCTGGCCACTTGCTGGACCAGACCGAGCCTCCGGAAATCCGTATTGCAGAATACGGAGACAGCAGCGGTACACGCGGGGCAGCACTTGCAGCTGTCCAAACCTATCAAATACCGGAGGAGCCGTCATGAGCAGCCCTTTGTTGGAGGTGATCACTGCCAACCGTGAAGGCGCAAGAGCCGCGCTTCCCTCCATCTGTTCCGCTCAGCCAGACGTTATCCTCGCCTCCGCTCTGCTCGCAGCAGAAAAAGGCCGGACCCTGCTTCTGGAAGCTACCAGCAATCAGGTCAATCAGGATGGCGGCTACACAGGTATGAATCCAGCCGGTTTCGTCAGCTATGTCAAAGGTATTTGCACCACTGCCGGATTGCCGGAAAGTGCCCTGATCCTCGGCGGTGACCATCTTGGCCCGCAAGCCTGGCGCTCCATGCCTGCCGATCAGGCCATGGCAAAAGCCAGAGAGCTGATGAAAGCCTGTGTGCAGGCCGGCTTCACAAAAATTCATCTGGATTGCTCGGAAGGCTGTGCCGGAGAAGAAGCTCAGGTAGGTGATGAACTGAGCGCGAGCCGCGCTGCGGACCTGGCAGCCGTCTGTGAAGAGTTTGCACCTGACCCAGGCCGCCTTCACTACATTGTCGGTACGGAAGTTCCTCTCCCCGGAGGCGCACGTGAACCCGGCGAAGCACATAGCATTGAGCCAACTCCGCCCGTGCGTGCTTCCCGTACCTTGCATATGCATTTCGAAAAGTTCGATGAACTGGGCCTGGACGGCGCAAAAGAGCGGATCTGCGGCCTTGTCGTTCAGCCGGGCGTTGAGTTCTCACCCTTCCATATCGATCATTTGCCTGAGGGCGAAGGTAAAGCCCTGCGGGGTGCACTTGACCCCTTCCCTAACGTCGCCTTCGAGGCCCACAGCACTGACTACCAGCTGGACAGCGCATTTCCGCGTTTGGCCAATATGGGCTTTGCGATGCTGAAAGTCGGTCCTGCGCTCACTTTCGCTTACAGGCAGGCCATCTACGCGCTGGATCATATACTGGACTGGCTGGAGGAGGATAAACGCACCGCCCCGAAAATCCCGAAGACCCTTGAAGCGGAAATGCTGTCTGAGCCCAGATACTGGCGCTCCCATTATCAGGGATCTGATCAGGAACTGCGCCTGTTGCGCCACTTCAGTTATGCAGATCGTATCCGGTATTACTGGCCTCAGGAGAAAGTGCAGGATGCCCTGGAGGCACTGTTCACCGCATTGCAGACCCACAAGATTCCAGAGGCACTGCTGCTCCAACTGTTTTCATCTCAGCCGGTTGGCCGTGCAAGGGCTTTGCAGCGCCATGGTTTTGGCATAGAGAAGGCGCTGGTGCTTGCTGAAATCCAGCAGGCACTGGACCCCTATTTTTTTGAGAGAGTTGAGGCACCTCAACCTGAGGAGGCTCTATGAGCACAGCACCGGACAACCTGGATATCTGGCTGTCTCCAGATCAGCTGTTTGACGGCCAGAAACTGCTGACCGATACAAGCATTCATTTCGTGAATGGCGCATGCGCAGGCCTGTCATCAGGCAGCCAGTTGCCCGCAGACGCAACAGTGAAAAAACTGACAGGCCTCGTCACTCCGGGCTTCTTTGATATACAGATAAACGGCGGTGGCGGGGTTCTTTACAACACCTCTCCAACACAGGAAGGCCTGGCAAGTATTGCGGACGCGCACCACCAGTTGGGAACCACCGCCTTGCTGCCGACAGTCATCACTGATGCGCCAGATGTTCTGGAAAAGGCCGTTGACGCCATGAAGGATGCTTACGGCACCCATGGCATCAAGGGTATTCACATTGAAGGCCCGCACATCAGTGTGGAACGCAAAGGCACCCACGAAGCCAGATGGGTGCGTCCACTCAATGAGCGCAGTCTGGAACTGGTCCGCGATCTGCGTGATCGGGATATCCCTGTTCTGATGACGCTCGCACCTGAAGGTGTTGCAAAAGGCGATGTTGCCAGACTGGTTGAGATGGGCGCGGTGGTCTCTGTCGGGCACACCGATGCTGGCGCTGCGCAGATCAAACCTCTTCTGGAAGAGGGCGCAAACCTCTTCACACACTTGTTCAACGGCATGTCCCAGATGGTCAACCGCGAGCCAGGGGCAGTAGGAACCGGTATAAACAGCAGCGCTTTTTGTTCTGTGATCGCAGACGGACACCACGTCGCGGACGACATGCTACGCCTTGCCATACGCGCCCGCGCTGTCAAAGATCATATGATCCTCATCAGTGATTCCATGCCAACAGTTGGCGGGCCGGACCACTTCACTCTTTACGGCAATCAGGTCTTTCTGAAAGACGGCAAGCTCATCAACAAAGCCGGGGCTCTGGCTGGTGCACACGTCACCATGCTGGAGTCCGTTGCTCGCATGATAACGGAGCTGCACTTCCCGGCAGAAGAAGTGCTGCGCATGGGCCTGTCCAATCCAGCAGCTCTGATGGGACTTCAGCAGTCAGTGGCCTCTTTGCAAAATACCGGTTCAGCCGATATGCTGCTGATCGCGCCAGACTACAAATCCTTCTCCTTCCTCTCACAAATGCTCTGAGCCGTCGCTAGCGGAGCCTCCGGGTCACCGCTCGTGAAATGCTTCTCCTTTCACTTTGAGCGTTGGCCTGGCGATGTAGCTCAGCCCGCTTTTCTTACCCCCTCAGAATATCAATGCTCGCAGTCATGCCCACGTAATTCGCTCCAGAACCACATCCATTCCGCCATAGATAGAATAGTCATAGGTGGTAATCTTCACACTCACATCCTGACCCGGATGAAGGAAGGCAACATGCTGTGGCTGGAATTTATCAGCAATGAGCAGCGTGTCTTACAGCGAAACATATCTCTACCAGTGGCTCACCTGTCTGAACCAACGCACTGTGATGCGCCCGATCCTCCGCCCCGCGCAACCGCTCTTCAGTTGCGGTAAGCTCTGCTTTGGCAGCCACCAGATCCGATTGGGCCTGAGTGGCAATCTCCGGCTCCTGCGCAATTGTGGTGAGATTTGCGCCTGGCATCTGCGCTTCAGCCTCCAGCTGCCTCAGCTCTTACTCTTTCTGACTGAACTGGCTTCGAAGCACAGCAACTTATGCATTGAGCTGTTCTTTACGGGCCTTGTAAGCTTCAATCTCTCCCTGCAAAACACGGCAGTATCAGAGGGGGGTAGGGTCAAGCGCAGATGTGCATGAGGCTCCTCAGCTGCCAGCCCTTCAGGACGGGCCTGCAACGCATATTTCTTATGCAGCAGTTTCCCGGATGTGAAGCAAAGTCGGTATTTCGCCCTCATAGTACATCACCTCAGAAACAGCCCCTCCTTCCGGTGCCTGCACAAACTGCATCTGGCGGGAAGGGATGATACGTCCATAGCCGCGCGGGACTTCCTCTACATGCGCAGACGCGGACCAGAGGAACAACAAAAGCATAATTCCAGCGCATGTAAAGATCAGCTTCCTGGACTGCTTCGGGCTGTGAAACGTCGGCAGATACAGTGGCGTAACGGACACGGCCAGTCCTTCATGCTCTCAGCCTTTCCTCAATCGGAATTTGCACAGGCTGCTGTACTTTTTGCAACCGTGGTTGCTGCATGGACTGTTTCACCTCTTCACTCGGCCCGTCTGCAATGATGCGGCCTTGATCCAGAACGATCAGTCGCCTGGTGAATTTAAGGAGGAAAGGGCGATGCGTGCTGATAATGAGTGTGAGTGATCCGTCGTTGTAGTGCCGCAATCCGCGCAACAACCGCAGCTCAGCTGCAAGATCTAACTGACTGGACGGCTCGTCCAGAAACAGGATCTTCGGTTTGCGCAAAAGAGCACGCGCCAAAGCCACACATTGCCGCTGACCGCCAGAAAGTGCAGCGCCGTTCTCTCCCACAATCAGATTGTATCCCGCCGGATGCCTGTTCACGAGAGTATACAAACCAGTCACATGGCACACCTCATGAATCTCCTCATTGGAAAGGTGAGGCAATCCAAGACAGAGATTATCTCTCAACGTGCCCTGAAACAGTGTGGTGTCCTGAGACAGATACCCAACAAAACTGCGCAGGTCTGTGGGATCAAACTGGCGTGTAGCAATACCATCGATGAGAACAGCGCCTTCAGAAGGATACCGAAGGCCGCTCATCAACCGCCCAACGGTCGATTTTCCGGATCCGATACATCCAGTCAACCCAATCGTATCTCCCGGTTCAATCGAGAAGCTACAACGGGTCAGGCTGGCTTTGCCACTGAGTGGATAGGAGAAACTGACATTTTGAAACTGAACTGCACCACGACAGTGACGCAGGTTCGCTGTTGCTTTCCCAGCCTTACGCTCTGTTGGCTGGCTCAGCAGATCTCCAAGTTTACGATAGCTGTGCAGCACCGGGCGAAGCCGGACCAGTGCATTGGCAACATGAGAGATTGGGTCCAGCAAACGAGACGACAGCATCATCGCAGCAATAAGCCCACCCATGCTCACAGCGCCGGACTGAACCTGATAAACACCCCAAACAATAATCAGCACCGATACCATGCCTTGCACATGCCCTGTTCCTGCCATCGCCAGATTGGACCAGTGACGGCTCTGCAACAGGCTCTTACTGCTGCGGTCTGCCGATTGCTCCCATCGGGATTGCATATGAGCTTCCGCGTTCAAAGCACGCACGGTCTCGTGCCCGGCCAGTGTTTCCAGCAAAATGTTCTGCCGCTTGTTCTCTTCAAGGCCTGAGGCCTGAACGGCTCGCCGCAAAGGCAGTTGTGCGGCCAGATTAGGCAGGCAAATGAGGGGAACAGCGAGCAAGGGAATCCAGGCAATGGGGCCAGCGATGACGAACAGGATACAGATGAAAAGCCCGGAAAAACAAAAGTCCAGCAGGGCGATCAAAGCTGTTGAGCTAAAGAAATCGCGGAGCTTTTCATAGTCATGAACTGTCCTAGTATACTCTCCGGAACTTTTGGTTTTTACTGAAAAGTCAATATTTTGCACATGAGAAAAGACCCTGGAAGCCAGCCGCTGATCGACTTTTTTTCCAAGATTGTTGAGGATGGAGAACCGCGCTACCTTCAGCAAGCTGTCTCCAGACAGTGCCAGAGCTACACAAAATGTCAGTGCCCATAAAGAGGCCACCGCGAAGCTGGGCAAAATACGGTCATAGACATTCATGATGAATAAGGGGAAAACAAGGGCGAGGCAGTTGATCAGCAATGTCCCAAACGTAACACTGGCATAGTCAGACAAGAACCGCGTGAACTCCGACCAGAACCAATGCTTGTCGTCCTGGTGAACTTGCCCGCTGCTGTCTCGCGCATGAAGAGATGAAAACAGGATCGCATGCCCGGAATAAGCCCGCTGTAAGATATCCAGGCTGAGATACTGTGGTTTCTCCAGCTCCAACGGGTCCAGCAGTTTGACCTGCCGCGTAACTGAGTCATAGTTGACCAGCAGCCGCAAGGCTCTGTCATGAAATATCAGCAGACACGGAAGGCTGCCGGTGGAAATGTCGCAAAGAGCAATCTGCGTCTTCTCGGCATTTAACCCGCAATTTTCTGCGGCTTTTTGAACCTGAGAAGACTGTAAACGTCCGTTGATCAGTGGAATCCCAGCGGTCACGGCTGTTTTACTGAGGAAATTCCCATGTACGCGGGAGATGTAAGCGATGCTTTCAATCAGGGCGTCCAGCTCCTCATGCATTGGATGGCTACCTTCCTCAGGATTGAGGGCATGAGGGCTGGACAAGCGAAAATCACTCACGGCGTGGTCCCTTGAATTATGACAGTAGTCGATTTTTTCCCTCTGTTTTTTGCAAGGGCCACCCGCTGTATGGTCTTCTTGCGAGAATCCGAAAGATTAGTAGATACAACGCACTACAGGAATCAATATATCTCTCAGTTCTCGCTAAGAAGTCTCGGTGTTCTTGTTGGAACTAAGAAAACACCCTGAGTAAAATCTGGCAATCTCGGTAACTTGTACTGTCATATAGAAGGGCTGAAATAGCCGGGATGTATTTGCCAAGGCAACTCCTATAAAATCACCGCCTTGAAAATTTGATTGTCCCAAAACGCAAGTTTCCCAATGAACACAGTATTTCTCCCCAAACCAACATACCCAAAAGTTTGAGAGTGAGCATGTGTACGAAAGGGGATTATGGGGCAATTTCCCTTAGGGCGAGTTATCCCATGAATTCTTAGGGATGAAACGTGAGCCTCGTCAGGTTCAGCACCCAGAACCCCTCAACCACAATAACTTAGGCAGTTTCTCGGCTAAAAAGTCAAAAAGCAGTTTTATTCGCGGAATTTGCCTGAGAGTGTGCGGGGAGGCCAGACAGAAGGGCAAAGCAGGCGATGTGTCCCTCAGATCAAGTTGCGCAAGGCCGTCCTCCTCAAGGGCGATTCCGATCTGACCGAGGCCAACACCACATCCAGCACGCACCACTCCCAATAGGCCCCTGTCATCACAGCGCACACTAAAAAAGTCCCGATTGACGCTCAGGCCAGCTTCCTGCATCCCGCGCAGGATCAGGTCAGACTGGTCGTAGACGATCCAGTCCAGCGCAAACAGCTCCTCTCACGGTGTCGGCATGCCAACCCGCTCAACAGACGCTTTGCTTGCGAAAAGTCCAGGGGGCATCTCACCAATCTTCCTGGACACCACCCGCTTTGACAAACTGTTACCTGACTTTGAAGCAACGTCAGAGCAGGAAGCCCTGAAGCATGTTGTTAGCCACTTGCCTGCCTTCCGGTTGCAAAAGCCTATCCCGCTGAAACAACACAAAAGAGTAGCATGAGATTTTGCCTGAAGTGGGTGCCAGGAGTTTACAGAGGCTAAGCCAGCAGGATATAATTGACTAGTTCATCCTGATGTAGTCTGCGGCGTTTGCCTATTGGAATCTGGGAGCATTCTTTGACCTTTAAACTTGGAATTCTGGAAGTTGGACGGCCACCTGAAAACCTGAGCAAGATATTTGGTGATTACCCGTCAATGTTCGAAACGCTTCTGAAAGATCAGGGCGCTGACTGGCATTACATAACCTATCCCGTTGTGGATGGCCAACTGCCTCAAAACGTTCATGACTGCAATGGCTGGCTGATCACTGGATCAAGGCATGGGATCTATGATGATCTTGAGTGGATTGGCCGGCTTAAGACCTTTTTGAAAACTGCCTATGACGAGCACGTGCCTGTAGTCGGCATCTGCTTTGGGCACCAGATCCTTGCAGAAGCGTTGGGCGGAAAAGCAGAAAAGTCAAATAAAGGCTGGGGCTGTGGTGTTTTCACTTATTATGTCCTGGAAAGCCCGGACTGGATGCCGGAAGGCCTGACCAGTTTTTCCATTGAGGCCTATCATCAGGATCAGGTAACAAAACTGCCAGCAGATGGAGAGGTCGTTGCGTCCTCTGATTTCTGCAAGTATGCAGCGATTGATTACAAAGGCAGAGCACTTACATTGCAAGGCCACCCTGAGTTCAACAAGGAATACTCAGTTGCCCTGTTTAAGGAACGCCGCAGCGACACGCTGCCTGAAGACATTGCCGATCATGCAATCGCATCTTCGGAAGCGCCCATGCAGGTTGGCAAGGTCGCACACATGATCGTAAACTTCATTCAGCATGCAGCAGTTAAAGAAAAGCAGGAAGGGTACTGATTTTTGCCCGGTGCTGTTTTCGGGGCTCGGGTTTGAAGCCTGGTTCTCATCAGGGATATACATGGCTATTTCGCAAAGTTTTCTTCACAGCAATGACAAGGCAGGGCATTACCCTGCCTCCTACTACGCTGCAACTGCAAACAAACAACTCTCCTTTCCTGTAATGGAAGGAGAGCAGACCTGCGACGTCTGCATCATCGGCGCTGGCTATGCTGGCCTGTCAGCTGCCTTGCATCTGGCCGGGCGTGGCTACAAAGTCCACCTTCTCGACGCCCACCGTGTTGGTTGGGGAGCCTCGGGCCGCAACGGTGGCCAACTTGGCAGCGGTCAGCGGAGAGATCAGGACGAGTTGGAAAGCCTTGTTGGTCCGGGTTGCGCCAAAGAACTCTGGAGTATAGCCGAAACTGCAAAATCCCTGACGAAAGACCTCATCGCCAAACATCAGATCCAATGCGACCTGAAACCGGGTATCCTCCATGCCGATCACAAAAAAAGTTATGTAAGTCACAGCAAAGCATATGCTGAGAAGCTCGCAAATACTTATGGTTACGAAGAAATTCGTTTTGTCGATAAAGCTCAGGTACAAGAGTTTCTCAGTACAACAGCGTATCATGGCGGCATGCTGGATATGGGGGCAGCTCACCTGCACCCGCTCAACTTCGTGCTGGGTCTTGCTGAAGCCTGCCAGAATGCTGGCGTGCAAATCTTTGAAAATTCTGAGGTGCTGGAGATTGAAAAAGGGGAGCCAGCCAGGCTGAAGCTCGTCAATGGACAAGTCACTGCGCGTTACCTGGTCTTCGCCTGTAACGGCTATATTGATAGCCTTGAAAAGCGCGTCGCAGCGCGGGTCATGCCCATCAATAACTATATCATTGCCACCGAACCTCTGGGCGAAGACCTGGCCCGCTCACTGATCTCCAATGATGTGGCTGTGGCAGACTCCCGGTTCGTGATCAATTACTACCGCCTGTCCGCAGACAACCGCCTCTTGTTTGGAGGAGGAGAAAGTTACAGCTTCCAGTTCCCGCAAGATATCAAAGCGTTTGTTCGCAAACCCATGTTGCAGGTCTACCCGCAGCTCAGGGACATCTCCATCGAATACGGCTGGGGCGGTACGCTGGGAATCACGCTCAACCGCATGCCGTATTTCGCCAAACTTGCCCCCAACATGCTCAACGCCAGCGGTTTTTCCGGCCACGGTGTTGCCATGGCAACACTGGCAGGACAACTCATGGCAGAGGCCATTGACGGCCAGGCCAGCCGGTTTGACATCATGGAAAAAGTCCCGACCCATGTCTTCCCGGGAGGCAGGTATTTACGATGGCCCCTGATGGCCCTTGGCATGCTCTACTATAGCCTGCGCGATAGGCTGTAGTATTTAGCTTTTCTCCAGCTCCATTTCCGGCTTGTCCAGATACAGTCGCTGTCGCTGATAAAGCTTGCCATCTACCTCAACCAGCAGTCCTTGCTTGCGTAGCGAGGCTACATATTTTGCCATGCCTTTTTGTCCTCTTTTCTCAAAGTACGGCAGAATACGCGGCATTATATTGGGCAGTAGCATGGCCAGCCGTGTCAGCCAGGAATCACTGGCCTTTGGGTAACGCTCCAGACACGGCTTTTCCAGATGTTTCACAAACTGGGCAGCCACAATACCGGGCGACTGGGGCTCGTCAATGAAGTTGAGAGCGCTGCCACCTTCAAGCGCTTCCTGTCGCAGCATGTAGGTGTCAGTCGCTGTTGGTAAAACACAACTTACCTTGATGCCGTGCAGGTCTTCATCCAGTGCAAAGGAAAGCATAGCACCGCGCAGACCAAACTTGGTTGCGGCATAAACAGGCGTCTCGCGCAGTGGCTGAATGCCAGCAAGTGAGGTGGTTGTTATGATGCGTGGGTCATCGCCCTTCAGCAGATAAGGCACAGCCAGTCGGCTCAGCACTAAAGGCGCGATCATATTGACGGTAATTTCTTCCTCGATGCTTTCCGGTGTGCGCTCATGAAACCGATCCACTTTGACGATCGCCATGTTGTTAATGAGAACATCCAGCACGCCGAAGTTCTCCTCCACCTCCTGCAAAAGCCGGGTCATCTCCTCGCGCTGTGTCAAGTCCCCTTCAAACACATGCACCCGCAAGTTATTCAGCTGCGCCTGAAGCTCCCGTGCGGTCCGGCCATTCCTGTCCGCCAGAACAAGGTTCATACCTCGCTCATGCAGACATTTGGCGATGTGCCCAGCGATGTCACCACCGCCACCGGTGATCACCGCCGTACGCCCCTGAAAACGATAGGCGCTCATGCCACCACCCCCGCTTTCTTTGTACTCTCAGCACGCTTTTGTTTGGGCGCAGCCCGTTTAAACCGAATGGCCTCCGGGAAGGTCCAGCCCATCCGCCTGTAAAGCTTCTTCACATACCTGGTGTGCGCGGTGGCATCACAGTAGCCAACATGCCTGTCCGTCTTCAAAAAGTTGATGCCGCCGGATAAGTCGGGTGTTTCACTGCGGATGATTGATTCCATCCGGCTGGCACGAGATGGATTATCTTGCTGGTCCTTCAGATAGTTGGCGACCATGCCCGCCATATAGTCAAACCGCTTGTAGGCACCGGAGTTGGTTTCAATATAACTGATGCCAAACAGGTTTTTGTGCTCGCGTGAGGCTGCCTGAATAAACATCCTAGGCCGTCCGCCCTCATAGCTGAAATACGTGCCCGCAAAGTCCTGATACTGGTTGTATCCAGTGGCGCAGAGGATCAGGTCAATCTCTTCCCGACTGCCGTCCTTAAACACCACGTGTGTGCCATCCAGATAGTCCACATCCGGCTTCACCGTCACATCGCCATGCTGCAATGAATGCACCAGCTGGCTGTTGAGCAGCGGATGCGTCTCAAACAGCTTGTGGTCAGGCTTCGGTATCCCAAACCGTTGCAGACTGCCGTTGAACATCCGCAATAGCAATGTGAAGAACGGGCGCATCATCCAGACAGGCAGGTCAGGACCACCATCAGCAAATACGTCTGCTGGCATACCAAACACATGTTTGGGGACGATGTAATAACCACGTCGCATGGAAATGAATGCTTTCTCCCCCATAACACCCGCATCACATGCGATATCACAACCGGAATTGCCCGCCCCGATCACCAGCACCCGCTTACCGTCAAACTCGCGAATATTTTTGTAAGTCTGGCTGTGGCGGATTTCACCTTCAAATGAGCCTTGCAACTCTGGCATGTTGGCTTGCCATTGCGAGCCCGTAGCACTGACCACAGCCTTATATTCGCGGCACTCTCCGTCAGACAGATGAACCTGCCACCGATCATTCCCGGTTTTGGTTAGCTTTTCGATCCTGGTGGAGAAGGTAATCTTCTCACGCAGCCCATAAGCCTCTGCAAAGTCATGCAAATACTTAAGGATCTCAGTGTGCTTGGGATAATCTGCAAAATGCTCTGGCATAGGAAAATCCGCAAAGCCCGATAAGCTGCGAGAGCTGATAAAATGTGCGCTCTCATAAATGGCCGTGCCTTCGTGATTGATGTCCCAAAGACCACCCACATCCGGGTTCGGGTCAAACTGGTCCCACTCAATATCGTTGTGTTGTAATGCGCGGGCCATCACAAGTCCCGCCGGGCCTGCACCAGCAATGCAAACCGCGTCACCCCTATCAATAATCTCCACTGTTCCCTCCCCGAACTGCGAAAACCTTAGCCTACGGTAATATGCGGGAAGTTTAGAAGGACATATACGGACGCAGGCCGGACAAATCCGGTCATATCTTGCGGTCACTCCCGTGTTTCCGCTAGCATGACCGCGTTAGGAGGTGGCATGCATACTGAAACTAACCAGTTGGCACCGCCAGAGGTAGCACAGCATTCAAAGGTTCCACCACACCTGCTGCGCTATTTGTTACAAGAGCTGGAACAGCGCGGCATCGCTGCGCAGAAAGTGCTGCCTCAGATATTCCTGGGCCAAAACACTGACCCCTCAGAGTATCTGTCTCATGAGGCCCGCCTGACCTATCAGCAAAGCCGGCTCATCATACTCAAAGCACTGGCATTGACGGGAGATAAAAGTCTCGGCCTTGCTGTGGGTCACCGTCAGTCCATCACCTCACTCGGGCTCGTGGGCCTTGGTGTTATGGCAAGTCCGACGGGAAGAGCAGCGCTTAAATTCGGCATCAGATACCACCGCCTGGCAGGAAGCATGCTGGAGATTGATCTTGAGCCTGCTGATGATAATGCGCTCATAATGAGTGCCCGCAGCCGGTTCCACGAGCCAGTGTTGCTCACGTTCTTTGTGCAGGAACTGTTCGCTGCCATGGCAGGCGTTGTCCGCTTCATTACAGGAAGCAGGCAAGCCATCAGGCGTATTGAGATGATGCAGACATCACCTGAGAAGAGAAGCCTCTATCATGAAGCTCTCGGATCGTCGCTCAGCTTTGGAGCTTCGAAAAATGCTATATTTTTTGACGCAGTGCACCTGGAACGTCCGCTGGCAACCGCAGACAGGTTTGTTTTGCAGGAAGTGGAAACACTTCTGGCAGGCATGATTCAGGAAGAAAGCAACCGTCTGGGCTTCCTTAAAATCGTAGAGGAAGAAGTCCGCCGTGGCCTGAAAAATAACCCATCCATAGAGGAAATAGCGGGCGTTTTTTCCATGAGTGAGCGCAGTTTTCGGCGCAAACTAACCGCTTTTCAGGTCTCCTTCCGCGATATCCTCTCTCAGATCCGCCAGTCGCAGGCTATGGAATTGCTTTTATGGTCGCGCCTGTCATCTGAACAGATAGCAGCAGAGCTTGGGTACTCGGATCCAAGAGTGTTTCGACGGGCATTTAAGCAATGGACGGGAGAAACGCCAAGCCAGTTTCGGAAATCCTCAATTTAACTGCGAATGATACATACCGCACCAAAAGTCCCATTGGGTATCTCGACGTTATTTTATATTCTCCGAAACTCCATATAATGGCGCATGAAGCACATGTTGCAATGCGCAATTTCTAAAGACTGGGAATAAATTTCGGTGAAGTCGCACAAAGACATAAGTCTGAAAGCACAGGCACAAACCGGACCCCGATAATTACCAGCGTACTCCGGGTCTGGTGTTGAGCGGACTGGCAATGAGTGTGCGCGAGAACAATGAATGAAGGCGGTTGGTCTGCTCCAGACAAAGGGCCAGTTGCTTTGGATGAACGAAACGGGCACCTGAAACAATGTCTCATACATCTGCAACTCTGCGGAAAACCATTAAAGACATCATGAAGGCAAAAGGCCATCACAAACTGGTCTGCCTCACGGCCTACACTGCACCAATCGCACAGATGCTGGATAAGCACTGCGATCTGTTGTTGGTTGGAGACAGTCTCGGTATGGTGCTCCACGGCTTGCCAGACACCACGACTGTCACGCTGGATATGATGATCATGCACGGCAAAGCCGTTATGCGCGGCTCTCAAAACGCGCTTGTGGTTATTGACATGCCTTTCGGCTCCTTTGAAGAAAGCCCACGAGCTGCGTACCGCAACGCCTTGCGGGTGATGCAGGAAACGGGCTGTCAGGCAGTCAAGCTGGAGTACAATTGCGCAGCACCGGAAACCATCCGCTTTCTCGTAGACCGCGGTATTCCTGTTGTTGCTCACATCGGCCTGCGCCCGCAATACCTGCATGTGGAGGGCGGTTACAAGGTTGCCGGAAAAAGTGAAGAAAGCCGCCAGGAACAGCTGGAATGTGCGCGCAAGGTGGCTGAGGCTGGTGCATTCTGCGTTGTGGTTGAAGGCACCAAAGACGAAGTCGCCCGTGAAATTTCCGATAGCATACCAATCCCGACTGTCGGCATCGGTGCTTCTGTTGATTGT
This sequence comes from uncultured Pseudovibrio sp., assembly GCA_947502585.1. GTDB lineage: Bacteria > Pseudomonadota > Alphaproteobacteria > Rhizobiales > Stappiaceae > Pseudovibrio. The sequence goes on along the minus strand of CANNAV010000024.1, from coordinate 11,297 downwards.
GATGGCCAGATCCTCGTGACCGATGACATGCTCGGCATGTTCGACAAGACCCCAAAGTTCGTGCGCAAGTATGCAGAACTGAAGTCTCAGATCGAACAGGGCGTTAAGGCGTTTGCAAATGACGTTCGCCGCGAGCAATTCCCGGCTGAGAACGAAACCTACTAGGGCCTGTTGAGCATCATCTTGCATTAACGATAGCTGCCGTCAAACTGATCATTGTGCAAAAGCTTTGATCCGTTTTGTCACTGCGCATGATCATGTGTTTGAATTCTTTGAGTTTGCAGAAGAAACTCTCAATTCAGTGGCGTCATTTGCGACATAGCTCAAATCGAATGAACACTTTTGTGTCGCTTGCAGGTTTAAACTAGGGCACACTTCGCACAGGTTGACTGCAATATCCTGGGTCCTGCGAGCCGACTATTCATTGTTGATCAACCATTGAGCCCGTACATTCAAACACATTTATCGCCGGAATCTAAACGGTCTATAGCAGGCATTTGAACAAAGAGTTTGGAAAAGAACTGCATAATGAACATAATCAATCTGTCCGGTAACCGGGACGAACTCCACTTTTGACCTGTTTGTGGAGCAGTTCGGGCGCAAGTCTCCCTGAATAGTGGAATGTCTTCTCAAAGACCAGCACGATCTGCATATTTTGCTTGAGTTTGGAGGAGATTATCGCAATATTTCGAGCTGGCCATTTCGGCCTATCTGGAAGCATCGCATTTTGCTCTGCAAACTAACTGGGTATCTCCGAAAAGTGGGTACTGATTTTCGAAAAATGAGCGCTGAAGCGAAATCTGATTTAGTTCGACAAATCCATCTTACTTGCGAACTGCGTTAGACAGGATTTCGCATCGCGAACAGGAAACATCCATGACACGACCAACCAACGAAGCTCTGATTATGATTGATATTCAGAACGATTTCTGTTCGGGTGGAGCTCTGGCTGTTGAACAAGGTGAGCAGATCGTGCCACTGGTCAACCAGCTGCAAAACGAGTTTGCCGTCAGGGTGCTGACACAGGACTGGCATCCGCAGGCACACAAATCCTTTGCAGACAATCACAACGGCAAACAGCCTTATGACATGACGGAAATGCCTTATGGCCCGCAAGTCCTCTGGCCAAACCATTGCGTGCAGGGCACAAACGGCGCAGCGTTTTACAAAGACCTTAAAAGCGACAGCGCCGACCTTGTCCTGCGTAAAGGCTTCCGCCCACACATCGACAGTTACTCCGCGTTCTTCGAGAATGATCACACCACCCCAACCGGCCTGTCGGCCTACCTGCGCGAGCGGGAGGTAGATACGTTGCACATGGTCGGGTTGGCGACGGATTTTTGCGTGCGATTCTCAGCGGTTGATGCGGCAGAACTGGGATTTAACGTGATTGTTCATCTGGATGCCTGCAGAGCAATTGATTTGGGCGGATCCCTGAAAGAGGCATTGAATGAGATGCAAAGCTGCGGCGTCAGGTTCTCTGGCGAGATCGTTGCAAAATGATTGATATTGCTTCCCGCGTTTATAATCACAACTGGAAAATCGACCCGATCATTCGCTCCTTGATCGACACCGACTTCTATAAGCTGCTCATGGCGCAGTCGGTCTTTCTGAACAGGCCGAACACGCACGTCACCTTCAGTCTCATCAACAGAGCGCAGCACGTTCCGCTGGCGAGGCTCATTGATGACAAAGAACTCCGCGACCAGCTGGACCATATCCGCACGCTCTCTCTGTCTCGAGGGGAAAGCACATGGCTGCGTGGCAACATGTTCTACGGTAAGCGCTCCATGTTCCGTGCCGAGTTTCTGGAGTGGTTCGAAAACCTCCGCCTGCCGCCCTATCATCTGGAAGTCAAAGACGATCAGTACGAGCTTACCTTTGAAGGGGACTGGCCTGCCGTAATGCTCTGGGAAGTGCCAGCTCTCGCTGTGCTGATGGAACTGCGCTCCCGCGCCGTACTCAAAAACATGGGCCGGTTTGAACTGCAGGTCCTGTATGCCCGCGCCATGACGAAACTATGGGAAAAGATCGAATGCCTGCGGAAGGCTGAAGACCTGTCTCTGGCAGACTTCGGCACCCGCCGCCGTCACTCCTTTTTATGGCAGGACTGGTGTGTGCAGGCCATGATGGAAGGTCTCGGAAAGAAGTTTGTCGGCACATCCAACTGCCTGATCGCCATGCACCGGGAGGTGGAAGCCATTGGAACCAACGCGCATGAGCTGCCAATGGTCTACTCCGCGCTAGCGGAAAGTGATGAGGAACTGGCAGACGCGCCCTATCAGGTGCTGAAAGATTGGCAGGAGGAGCACGACGGCAACCTCCGCATCATTCTGCCAGATACTTATGGCACCGAAGGTTTCCTGAAACGTGCTCCGGATTGGCTGTCCTCGTGGACGGGTATTCGCATCGACAGTGGCGATCCGGTCAAAGGCGCAGAAGCTGCAATCGACTGGTGGAAAGCCTGCGGCGAAGATCCGGCCCTAAAACGCGTCATCTTCTCTGATGGTCTGGATGAAGATATGATTGTTCATCTTCAGCGTAAGTTCCATGGTCGCGTCCGTTGCAGTTTTGGTTGGGGAACCATGCTGACTAACGACTTCAGAGGACTGGTACCAGATGACTCTCTGGCTCCGTTCTCATTGGTTTGTAAGGCAATTTCTGCAAATGGAAGACCAACGGTCAAACTCTCCGACAATCCCAACAAGGCCATGGGCTCGCGGGAAGAAATAGAACGCTACAAACGTGTTTTCGGGGTTGGTGAGCAGAGGAGCCAGAAGATTATTGTGTAACACGACATATTTTAGCCATTGCTCAAAATAGTCCACTTGCATAGTTTTCCTATTCGTAAACTATGTGTAGCATGCGTCACGTGGTACAGTTTATACGTGTGGGGGAGCGACCAAGATGAGAAGATGGAACGGTTGGGGCGATGACACGCACCAGGCGGAGCTGACAGATTTTGCCAAGGCTCTGATTGCAGAGCTTTTGGGCGAAACGCGGCCTCTCCCAGACGCCAGCCTGCAGGACGCTGTTGAGCGGGTTCCGGCGTCTCGCGCACCAGACCATTCCCTGCTGGATAAAACTCCTGAAACACGCATCAGACATGCATCTGGTCAGAGCTTCTCGGACTGGCTGCAAATGCGCAGTGGGGCGTTTGAACATATCCCCGATGCTGTCGCCTTCCCGGAAAACTCCCTGCAGGTCCGAGACCTTATGGCGTGGGCGGCACAGCAAGATGTGATCCTCGTCCCTTATGGCGGAGGCACGTCCGTTGTCGGCCATCTGGCGTGTCCTGTTGGTGAGAAGGCACAAATCACTGTTGCGCTAACACGCATGAACCGCCTGCTGGACTTCGACAAAGAGAGCCAGATAGCGACTTTCGGAGCTGGCGTGCGCGGGCCGGATCTGGAAGCACAGCTGGCCGCTATCGGGTATACGCTCGGTCACTTTCCACAAAGCTTTGAACTCTCCACAGCTGGTGGATGGGTGGCCACACGCTCCTCTGGTCAACAATCTCTGCGTTACGGTCGCATAGAACAACTCTTCGCGGGCGGCACATTGGAAACCCTGAAGGGAACACTGGAAATTCCAGGCCTTCCTGCATCCTCAGCTGGCCCTGATCTGCGGGAAATGGTGCTCGGTTCAGAAGGCACGCTTGGCATTCTCACAGAAGTAAAACTGCGCGTCACCCCATTGGCGGAAGCCGAGCAGTTCTACACGGTCTTCATGCCGGATTGGGAAAGTGGTGTTGCTGCGGTTCAGGCCATCACGCAAGGCCGTATCCCTCTCTCCATGATGCGTCTGAGCAATGCGACAGAAACCGATGTCAGTCTGAAACTGGCGGTGCCGGAAAAGAAGCTTTCCAGGCTCAACATGCTTTTCAGACTTAAGGGCCTGACAGACCAGAAGTGTATGCTCACTTTCGGCCTGACAGGATCAAAGAAGCAAGTCTCCGTAAACAGGAAACTCGCAAACACTTACCTGAAGCAGCACGGCGCCAGGCGTGTCCTCTCCAGGAGGTTGGGCGACAAATGGAAGGAAGGCCGCTTCAAAGGGCCATATCTGCGCCATCCTCTGTGGGAACATGGTGTGGGCGTCGACACCTTTGAGACTGCGATGGACTGGTCTGCTCTGCGCCCATACATCAATGTGGTTGAGCAGAGCATCACCAAAGCTCTGAAGGAGCAGGATATTCCCGTGTTCGCCTTCACGCATCTGTCTCACGTCTACCCGCAGGGTTCAAGCGCCTACACCACGTATCTGTTCCCTGTAGCCAACACCTATGAAGAGACGCTGGAACGCTGGAAAATCATCAAGAAACTTGCGTCTGAAACCGTAGTCGCCCATGGCGGAACCATCAGTCACCAGCATGGTGTCGGACGTGATCACGCGCCGTATCTGCCCGCGGAAAAAGGTGCGCTGGGAATGGGGGCCCTGAAAGCACTGAGCACGCACTTTGATCCGGACCACCGTATGAACCCTGGAGTTCTGATCTCCGAGGAAACCGTGACCGACACCGAACCCGCATAACTCACAATCCTGGAGGAGGTGGCAATGGCGAGTAAAAGGCAACTCAGCAGGCAGGAAAAACTGGCACTTATAAAAGAGCGCAGCAAGCCCTGGGACATGGTTGTTGTTGGTGGTGGAATCACCGGAGCTGGAGTTGCATTGATGGCAAGCAGAGCTGGCCACGATGTTATGCTGCTGGAAAAACAGGATTATGCATGGGGCACTTCCAGCCGATCCTCCAAAATGGTGCATGGCGGTTTACGTTACCTGTCTCAGGGCGAATTCCGACTGGCACGGGAATCTGTGCGGGAACGCGAAAGGCTCATGAAGGAAGCCCCCGGCCTCATTGAACCCATGAGCTACCTGTTTCCATTCCGCAAAAACCAGTTCCCAAACCGCCGAGCCTTCTCTGTACTTCTGAACATCTACGGATGTTTCGCCAGAAAGCGCGACCACAAATATCTGGATCGCGACCAGACCATCGCTGCTCTCCCGGGACTCAATGAACCTGGTTTACTCGGCTCAGCGCAATACACTGATGCCCTGACCGATGACAGCCGCCTCGTCCTGCGTGTCCTTGCTGATGCCAGACGCAGCGGCGCTATAACGCTCAACTATGCGGCTGTGAAGATGGTTCATATTCAGGGGGAAGGACTAAAATGCCTTGAAATACTAGACCAGGAAACCAGCGAAGTCTTTACTATCTCAGCCAAAACAGTAATCAACGCAACGGGTGTCTGGGCAGATGGTCTTCGTGAGCAAATGGGCCACAGCAAACGCATACGCCCTTTACGGGGCAGCCACATCGTAGTCCCGTCCTGGCGTATGCCGGTGCATCAATGCCTGACGTATCTGCACCCGCAGGATGAGCGTGGCGTCTTCATCTACCCATGGCTGGGCCGTACCGTGATTGGGACGACGGACCTGGATCATTCTGTGAACCCAGATCTGGAAGCGGCAATCTCTGCAGAGGAAGTATCTTATCTTCTGGATGGTGCCAACCACAATTTCCCGGGCGCAAAGCTCTCAGAAGAAGACGTCATTTCAACATGGTCAGGGGTCCGGCCAATCGTAGGCAAGAAAGGCGTAAATCCCAAAGAGTTGCATCCTTCAAAAGCCAAACGCGATCACGTGGTATGGGATGATGCCGGCACTATTACCGTAACAGGCGGCAAGCTCACTACGTTCCGTGTGATGGCAGAACAAGTGATGGAAACATGCGCCCCCTATCTGGAAGGCAAAAACACTGCGCAGGCAGGAGACTATGTGTTCGAACCCCCGCAAAATTTCGCTGTCTCCGGGGCCGGGACGAACCTCCCGGATACGGAACTCAAGCGATTACAGGGCTGCTATGGTGCTGATCTGCTAACATTCATCTCAGCCATGTCCCCCATTGGCCTTTCCGCTGTTGGTGGCACAAATTGCTTATGGGCAGAGCTTGAGTGGGCAGTCATGCATGAGGAAGTCGTGCATTTGGACGATCTCCTTTTGCGCCGCACACGAATTGGCTTAGTGTTGGAAAAAGGCGGGGCAGCATTTGCTGACGAACTGGAAGCACGGCTTAGAGATAAACTGGGGTGGTCCATGGATAAATGGCGGGATGAGTGGTGGCGCTATCGTCAGATTTGGCGGGATCACTACAGTCTGCCATCAACACGAGCACCGCAAGTACAGGAAATAGTGCATGAGGTGACCGCAGGATGACAGAAACACTTCTCGCCATCGACTGCGGAAGCCAGAGCATCCGGGCCTTACTGTTCTCTCCGGACGGGACGCTCCTGTCCAAGGTGCAAAAACCAATTGCGGATTATCAAAGCGACACTGCCGGTTGGTCTGAGATTGATCCGCTTATTCTGTGGGAGTTGCTGGGTCGCTGCTGCCGTGAGTTGTGGGACAGAGGGGCTGACCCGGCGGCCGTCAAAGCAATGAGTGTCACGACACAGCGTGGTACGCAAATCTCCGTTGATGAGAGAGGCATCCCTCTGCGCCCTGCCATAACATGGATGGATGAACGCATTGAAGACCAGCAAAAACCATTGCCGCTGCTCTGGAAAACAGTCTTTTGCGTTGCAGGCTTGTCTCGATCCATCAGGAGTGTGCGCAGCGAATGTGAAGTGAACTGGATCGCAGTCAATCAGCCCGAAATCTGGAAGAAAACCTATAAGTTTCTGCAGGTTTCCGGCTACCTCAATTTTAAGCTGACAGACCTTTTTCGCGATTCAACGGCCGCACAGGTTGGCTACATTCCCTATGACTACAAAAAGCAGCAGTGGGCAAGTGAAAATCACTTTCTCTGGAAGCTCTTCGCTTTCAAACGCAGTCATTTAGCAGAGCTTATAGAACCAGGAAAACCCATTGGATATGTGGGTAAAGAAGCTGCGCAGCACACCGGACTGCCGGAAGGTTTACCGGTCATCTCCGCAGCTGCTGACAAAGCGTGTGAAGTCGTCGGCTGCGGCGCAGTAGATGCCAGCGTTGGTTGCCTAAGTTATGGCACCCGGGCAACCGCGACCATTCACTCCAGAAAGTACTTCGAGGTAGAGCGCCCTCTGCCAGCCTATGCAGGCGGTTTACCGCGTATGTTCACGCCAGAAACCTCTGTTATTCTGGGGTACTGGATGGTCAACTGGTTCAAGGAAGAGTTTGGTCATCCAGAGCAGGAAAAAGCCAGGGAGATTGGCAGTCCGGTCGAAGTATTCTTCGACGACCTGCTTAACAGCACTCCTCCCGGTTCTCATGGCCTGACGTTACTGCCCAAATGGGGCCGCGATAACGGACGCTCCACGCCAGTAAAGGGTGCAATCATAGGCTTTGGCGATGTGCATACCAGAGGCCACATCTACCGCGCTATCATTGAAGGCATCACACTGGAGCTGCATCGTGGGTTAAAGCGGATCGAGAGCAAAAGTGGTGAAAAGATCAAAGTCCTGCGTGTTTCCGGCGGAGGCTCCCAATCAGATGCCATTATGCAGATCACTGCAGATATTTTTGGCCTGCCAACCGAGCGCCCGCATACTTTTGAAACTGCAGGTCTGGGCGCTGCCATTGCCGCAAGCGTAGGCGCTGGAATCCACTCCGACTTCCCTCAGGCCATGAAAGCCATGACGCGGCAAAATGAGGTGTTTAAGCCTGACCCGAAAGCTGTCCGGCTCTATAAGAAGCTGTTTGAGCACGTCTACCTGCCCATGCCACGCAGGCTCGCTCCGCTGAACAAAGCACTCAGAAAAATTGTCGGTTAGAAAATACCGCTCTTAGGCTGGGACGCTGTTTGTACAACAGCTGTCATCGCCCAGTGAGTGGCGTTGTCGCATCAATCCAGTTCAGCTTAAAGTACGCCCTTACCCGCTGCACTCAGGTCGCTTTTATCCGCTCGAACGCGGGACGTCCGAGGGCGGTCATTGTGTTGAGGACGAAAACATTGATCCTGGATTCCGTCTTCTGGTTTTCCGGTTTACGGGACCTGAATGTGGGCCCGATGACCTGTTTGCAACGCCCCATCAAGGTCGCACCTCGTGAACGGCGACCGTATCTTTTCCGCTTCTGCCAGCCCATTCGGCCATGCTTTTCTATCAGAAGAATATCCCGGTCACGGGTGCTGGGCGCACACTCAGCATGAGAACTGAGAACGGCTGTTTTGGGCGGCGGGATGATAACTTCAACCCCGCCATAACGATCTTCGGTTTCCTGTCTGGTCGGATCCCCGTCATAGGCTCCATCACCTGAAACGTGGTCACGTCCCGTCGATCTGATCCGGAAGATCCGGCACCATCGCTGGATCGCCAACACTGTCTTCGGTCAATTCAGAACAAAGGACTTCACCCGTATCAAGGTCGAGACCAAGATGCACTTTTCGCCATTTCCTGCGCTTTTCACGGGTCCCGTGATTACTTTCCTGCCACTCACCGGCACCAAAGACCTTCAGACCAGTACTATCAATCACAAGGGTTGTCGTGCCGGGCTGACGATCCCGTTTGGGTCTGGACAGCTCCAGTCCATCACAGCGGCGCGACAGCGTTGAACTGTCAGGAACAGGTAAGTCAAGCTCCAGCAGTCTGAACAGGGAGCTCACAAAACCCTGTGTTTGCCTTAAGGCCAGACCTAAGACTGACCTGATCCTCAAACAGGTCTCTATGGCCAGATCAGAGTACGTGGCCGGCTTCCCACGGCGGTTGTTTGCCGGGGCGGACCAGGCATCTGCAACGCTGTCATCAATCCAGATTGTGATGTCACCGCGTCTACGCAGGCTTTCATTATACTCAGAGCAGTTCGTCACTTTAAACCGGGCTTTGTCGAACTTGTGACGTCGATCGTCTGTCTGTTTAAAAGGCATAAAGTGGTCTTTGATCATTAATACTGCGCAGACCGTATCCCCGTCACAGAATTAATGCAACAACGCCCACCGGGGATATCACAGGAAAAACTACCGCTCTACCTAGGGGGGGGGTTAGAGTGCATCCACAATATAAAGCCTAGAGGAAAAGCTGCCATTTCAGCGATGATTGAACTACTTGTGAAATAACTCCCCGAAATCCATAAGGAGCCACTAACTTAATACGTAGCCTAGGCACTGCCTGCTCGCCTTGCTCACCCCCTGCCCGCAGATCCAGGGATTCAACACTGCATGGAAAACGTAAGGTGCCATCTGGGTGTGTAGACCTTATTCGCCAGCGGCTGGCTTCTCGGCCGTCTCCCCTGCTCCTTCATGAAACAGTGTATAGATGTCTTCCAGCGAGACACCTTTCGTCTCAGGAGCACGGCGGATCGTATATACGGTGCCAATACAACAACATGTGGCGAAGAACAGGAAGATTTCGGTGATTGAGAAGACCTCATTCACCCTGGGGAATCCAAACACGACAAGGAATGTGAATACCCAGTTGACGGTTACCGCAACGACCATCCCTTTGGCCCTCAGATAATTCGGAAACACCTCAGATATGTAAACCCATGGCAGAGGCCCCACGGAGAGGGAGAAGGAAATCACATAGAGGCACAGACCTGTTACGGATAAGGCAGTGCCCGCACCGTCCCCCAGGAAGAAGCTTCCCACGATCATGAACTGAGAGAGTGCACAAACGGGTAATCCATAGACGAGCAAGGGCCTTCGTCCCACTCGATCAATAAGGAACAAGCTGGCAGCTGCAGCCAGAGTAAACACTATACCAAGACCTACCGTTGCAGACAGACGGCTTGCCTCCGCAGAAAACCCCAGGTCACCAAAGAGCTCTGGTGCGTAGTAGACGACAGCATTGATGCCGCTAAGTTGTTGGAACAGGAAGATAAAGACACAGAAACTGGTAATAGGCCGGTTTTTTGGATTGACGAGGTCCAGCCATCCTCCCTTAGGGTCTGTTACTTTGGAGAGGTCTTGTTCGATCCGCTTAACATTACCTTTGATCCACTCCCCGGATCGGTTCGGCTCGACCTTTTCAAAGACTGTTTCCGCTTCTGCTGCGCGATTTGCCATGACGAGCCAGCGCGGGCTTTCGGGCGCACTCCAGATTCCGAAAAGCAAAAACACTGCAGGGACTGCAGAGAGGAGGAACACGAACTGCCAACGATTGATAATTTCCGCATTATAGCCGAAATCAAGTGTAACCAGATTAGACAGATAACCGATTAAAATACCAAAGGAGATCATAAACTGAAACGTAGCAAGCAAACGGCCTCTGACTTTATTGGGAGCTATTTCGGATACATATTGAGGGCCGGCCATGGAAGACAAACCAATTCCAACGCCGATCAGGGAACGGGCAAGCGTAAGCTGGTAAAGATCTTCTACGACACCAGACATCCCTGAACCGATAATAATGAACAGGGCTGCGATAATGAGTGTTGACCGCCTGCCAAATCTATCGCTGAGATAGGCGCTCAGGTATGCTCCGATCAAACCGCCGACGGACAGGGACGCAACCAGAAGGCCGCCCCAATAAGCAGAGAATCCAAATTCCGCTTTGACAGCTTCGTAAGCGCCGGCGATGACGCCCAGGTTGTAGCCATAGAGTAAACCACAGAGTACGACGATGTATGCCAGAACGATAATCATACGCATTCCCTTTACAGACTAAAGGAAAGTATAGGCGGAAATTTCTAAGCAACCGGATTATATTCAGCTTTGAATTGAGTATTATTCGGAATAGCCCAGTAATTTTTGACTGCCCGTGAACTCTATGTGAAGGGCACCATTGAAAATAAATGTACCGTTTGGACAAGGAATGTAGCGCCCCGTAGCGCCCCTTTGAAAAGCGGGTTGTTTATGCGCTTATTCGTCTTCGGATAATTTTGGGAACATCACATTAAGGGAGGTTGAGAATATTGCCGTTTTTTCGCGAGTTAGCGGGAGATCTCGCATACTTTGTTCTTCGGCTGCACCAGTCGTCGCATGTTATAACACAGGTTCTGCAGTCCAATAAGTGTTTTAGCTCGTATCAAACGGTCAAGTCCCAAGTCTGCTGTAAATTCGGATTTCAGGTTTGGCGGGTTGATCAGATCTAGATGTAGTTTTTGTCTTTTTTTCCTCTTGTCGTAGCGCGATCCACTCATGAAATTCGTCCATATCGAAGTATTTTCGGGCCTGCCAGTCCTCATGGATTTCAGCCAGGAGAGCTCCCATGAGGCGTAGGGCCGAGGCTTCATTTGGAAAAATGCGAATAACACGTTCTCGCCTCCTGACCTCCTCAATGGGGATGTCCCACTCTTTGTTGAAATTCGCCTGAGAGACGTTGCGGGCTTATAGGTTATGCAGCTCCTTTGATCTGGTCAAGTTTGTGCATTTGGCGGTGTTT
>CANNAV010000023.1 GCA_947502585.1 uncultured Pseudovibrio sp. | reverse complement strand
CCACGCATGGTGGTGGCAATCGCACTAGCTAACAAGATGGCCCGCGCGATCTGGGCCATGTTAACCAGGCAAGAAGATTACCGCGACGCGCTTGCTGTGTGATAAACACACGCAAGAGTGGGCTGTCGGGGATGTGAGGAAGTCATTGAAGCGTAAGGACAAACGATCAGCAAGATCGGGATCAGGAAAACCTGCCTGCAACAAGGAGCTTTGAGCTCGCGGCGTTGATGAGGATCTGATCCGCGTATCACCATACCGGCCCGCGGCTTGTAAAGTGCCGCAGTATTGAGGCCTTACACATGACCGCATCTGATCACAGGTCCGAACGCCTTAAAAACAACTTGCATTTTCTGGGGCATCCACACATGTTGCAGTATTCCAGCTCAGGTTGCAGTACGCCCTTACCCGCTGCACTCAGGTCGCGTTTACCCGCTCGAACGCGGGACGTCCGAGGGCTGTCATTGTGTTGAGGACGAAAACATTGATCCTGGATTCCGTCTTCTGGTTTTCCAATTTACGGGACCTGAATGGGGGCCCGATGACCTGTTTGCAACGCCCAATCAAGGTCTCACCGAGTGAACGGCGCCCGTATCCTCTCCGCTTCTACCAGCCCATTCGGCCATGCTTTTCTATCAGAAGAATATCCCGCTCACGGGTGCCGGGCGCACACTCAGCATGAGAGCTGAGAACTGCTGTTTTGGGCGGCGGGATGATAACTTCAACCCCGTTATAAAGACCTTCTGTTTCCTGCCTGGTCGGGTCCCCGTCATAGGCTCCATCACCTGAAACGTGGTCACGTCCCGTCGATCTGATCCGGAAGATTCGGCACCATCGCTGGATCGCCAACACTGTCTTCGGTCAATTCAGAACAAAGGACTTCACCCGTATCAAGGTCGAGACCAAGATGCACTTTTCGCCATTTGCCGCGCTTTTTACGGGTCCCGTGATTACTTTCCTGCCACTCACCGTCACCAAAGACCTTCAGACCAGTACTATCAATCACAAGCGTTGTCGTGCCGGGCTGACGGTCCCGTTTGGGTTTGGATAGCTCCAATCCATCACAGCGGCGCGACAGCGTGGAACTGTCAGGAACAGGTAAGTCAAGCTCCAACAGCCTGAACAGGGAGCGCACAAAACCCTGTGTTTGCCTAAAGGCCAGACCTAAGACTGACCTGATCCTCAAACAGGTCTCTATGGCCAGATCAGAGTACGTGGCCGGCTTCCCACGGCGGTTGTTTGCCGGGGTGGACCCAAGCATCTGCAACGCTGTCATCAATCCAGATTGTGAGCGTCTACGCAGGCTTTCATTATACTCAGCCCAGTTCGTCACTTTGAACCCGGCTTTGTCGAACTTGTGCCGCCGATCGTCTGTGTGTTTAAAAGGCATAAAGATAATCTTCAGAATGGGAAATTTCGAAGAAGATACACCATGTCAGAAGAATATTGCAACAACGCCCTGGAAAATGGTGGCATAACGGACACAATTAAACTGTCCTGGATCAGGGGCGAATTCCAGTATCAGTTCAGATAAGAGAATTTTCTCTCCGAGAGTTCCTAGGGTCGTTCTGAGTGGATTGACCTGATATAACTACTGAATACGTCTTTGCGGGTGGGTTGTTTTGGTCAGGCGATCTGTTGCCTTTTTCTGCTTTTTGTTGGGCTGTTTGGGAACCGTGTTGGCGACGCCCTGCGATGAGCAATCGCTTTTTGATGCGGGCTTGCCGACCGTCATGATGGAGGAGGCTCTTGCAAACCCTCTGAGATTTACAGCCAGTGATGGTGAGGATTATTACCTCGCAGATTTAACAGTACCAGAGCAGGCACTGTTGCTGACTGCTGATTTTTCTGGAAAACGGAAAGTCAGGGTAAAAGCGATGAATACGCAAAAGGATCGATGGGGGCGTCAAGCTGCGGTTCTGGTCGATCCGGAATTGGCTGATTTGTCGGTCAGGCTGGTCAAAACCGGGATGGCCATTGTTAGGCCACAATTAAGAGCTTTCAATTGCTTGAAATTCCTTATTAATCTGGAGAGTATGGCTCGCGAGAGCAGTGCTGGGATATGGGCTGTAAAAAATGTAATTAAAGATTATAAGTCAATCAGCTACGAAAATATCGGTCTTTTTGGAATTGTGGAAGCCAGACTGATTTCTGTTGGGCAAACACGCTCCAGAACATACTTGAATTTTGGTGAGCGCTGGACAGAGGACTTAACCGGGATTATTCAAAGGGCAAAGCTAGCGGATTTTTCGGAGTTCGGACATGATCTTTCAGTGATGGAAGGTAAGAGAGTTCGCCTCAGGGGCATTATGCAACTGAACCAAGGACCATTGATAGAGCTAAGGCACCCAGCGCAGTTGGAGCTTCTGGACTAAGGCAAAGAGCCGGAAACGCGAATGACTTTGAGTAGTGCATTGTCTGGAATAGAGACAAGCCTGAGAATTCTAATGATATCTGCAATGACCGCAGCTCTTGTTGCGTGTCAGCTGATCGGCTCTGCCAACCACGGCGCTCAAAAACCTGGGAGTTTGCGAACCGGGTCTGGGAGCGATGTTGGGGCAAGAGAGCATCCGCGTGTTGTTACGACTTATGGCGGGGTCTATAAAGATAGCAAGGCTGAAGCAGCTATTGCCCGCGTTGTCGGTGGTCTTGTTGCAGCTTCGGAAGACCCTGAAGCGCACTACCGTATCACTTTGCTCAACAGTCCTGCGGTCAATGCCTTTGCTCTTCCCGGTGGTTACCTTTATGTGACGCGTGGATTGCTGGCGCTTGCTAATGATACATCAGAGATCGCCGCTGTACTTGCTCACGAAATGGCACACGTGACAGCGCGTCATGCGATTAAACGTCAACGTGAGGCCGAAGAGGCTGAATTTGTCACTAAAGTGATGACCAATATCGGCAAAGATCAGCAGGCTATTGATGCGGCAGTCAAAGAGAAGCAAGTTCAGTTCGCGCGCTTTTCGCAGGAGCAAGAGCTTGAAGCCGACGATGTGGGCGTAAGAACGCTCGCTGGTGCTGGATATGACCCTTATGCGGCAGCGCGTTTCCTGAAAACGATGGGGCAATTTGCACGGTATCAGCAGCTTGGCGGGCAAAGCAGTTCTGCGCCAGACTTTCTTTCTTCTCACCCGAACACACCTGATCGTATTCAGCGCGCTGTTCGTAGTGCGCGGCAGATTGGGGCGCCGGGAATTGGCCTCAGTGGACGTGAAGATTACCTGACCAGTCTGGATGGCATGTTATTTGGCGATGATCCCCTGGAAGGGTATGTGCGTGCGCGGCAGTTCCTTCACAAGGGTCTTGGGATCTCTTTCAGTGTGCCAAAGGGATTTGTGCTTGAGAACTCTGCTGAGGCTGTTCTGGCGAGTAATAATTCAGGCACTGCCATGCGTTTTGATGGTGCTGATCTGACCGGATATGCCAGCTTGACCGATTATATGTTATCGGGCTGGATCAACGGCCTGATTGATAATAGTGTTCGCCCGACCACTATCAACGGTTTGCCAGCCGTTGTTGGTTCTGCAATTACAGAGGGCTGGTCCTTCCGCATAGGTGTGATTCGAATTGGTTTAACCGGTTATCGGTTTATCTTTGCAAATCGGTCACCAACTTCTGTATTTACTCGGGATTTTGAAAAATCACTCGGTAGCTTCCGGCAACTAAGCCCAACGGAACAAGCGAGACTTAAGCCGCTTCGAGTTAAAGTTATTCAGGCAAAAGGCGGAGAGACTGCTCGTAAGCTTGCTGTTGGTATGAGCGGTATTGAGCCATCGCGCCGTTTGGAGCTGTTCACTATCCTCAATCAGGTTAAGGCGAGCCAACGATTCAAGCCAGGCAAACTGCTCAAGGTGATTACTGACTAACGCAGCCGACTTATAGAGGGTGTTCCTGAAAAATGGCCCCGGTTCAGGATGGGAATACGCATAAAACATAGAGTTAGGATATGATGCGTGAATGCATATAAACGTAACATGCTCTGAACTGAGATGCCGCGCTGCAGTCCTTTTGGATCTTTTGACAAAAAAGAAAGCCCTGCTCTAAGCAGGGCTTTCTTTTAATCGTTCAGATTAAAAAAGGCTGATTAAGCGGCCTCTTCCTGACCTCCGCCTTCACCGTCAGCCGCCGGAGCAGCTTTGGCAGCGCGGCCTGGAGATGAGGAAAGAACGCCTTCGATCTGCCTGATTGCTTCTGTGTCAGTCTGTTTCTGAACAGCGGCAATTTCACGTGCTATACGGTCTAATGCAGCTTCGTAAAGCTGACGTTCCGAGTAAGACTGTTCAGGCTGGGAATCTGAGCGATAAAGGTCACGAACAACCTCAGAAGTTGAAATAAGATCGCCAGAATTGATCTTTGCTTCGTATTCCTGTGCTCGGCGACTCCACATGGTACGCTTCACGCGAGGTTTACCTGCGATGGTTTCAAGAGATTTCTTAACGGTAGATGCGTCAGACAGCTTACGCATTCCAACAGAAGCAATTTTTGCAACCGGAACACGGAGCGTCATCTTATCCTGTTCGAAGTCAATTACGAGAAGCTCAAGTGAGTATCCAGCTACGGTCTGCTCTTCAATTGCTGTAATCAATCCAACGCCGTGAGATGGATAAATGATATGCTCACCTGTTTTAAACCCCTGACGCTGCGCGGTCTTTTTTGCGGGTGTGGCCATACGCTATACTTCTCCTGCGCAGTGGTTGTTTGCTGTCTGAAAGACGCATCCAACCTAGATGCAGCGCTTTCGCCGCATCTTTCTCTTTGGAAAAACGTGAAAACTCCAATGTATGCGGAAAGCTACTTGTCGCATCAATTGGTTCCGCGTTCAAATGTGATCAGTCGAGTTCTCTGTTTTGGCTACTTCGACAAGTGCTGGAGTAAATTATTGTGCGCACTTCAATGGAACTGCGACCATAAAAAAAACCTCCGATTGGGGAGGGTGCATCCAGACTGCCAAATGACTGTAAAAAACTGTATAGCACATTATCCACGGAATTCCAACCTCTCTCAAGTAAGAGAGGGATTACGACATCCGCGGATACTGTCTGGCAAGTACTAAATATTGGGTAGCTCTAAGCTTCCGGGGCTTTAGTCACCAGTGCCTGGCTTATCAGAGAAATACTTTTTGAGTTTTTCTGCAACACCATCAAATTCAGCGGCTTCCGGGAGCTGGTCTTTCTTAACGGTCAGATTTGGCCACTTTTCTGCATATTCAGCATTGAGCGCAACCCATTTTTCCAGGCCGGGCTCAGTGTCTGGGAGAATTGCATCTGCTGGGCATTCCGGTTCACACACACCGCAATCGATACATTCGTCCGGATGAATGACGAGCATATTCTCGCCTTCGTAAAAGCAATCGACCGGGCAAACTTCAACACAGTCGGTGTATTTGCATTTAATGCAATTGTCTGTGACGACGTATGTCATCGCAATCCTCTTAGTCTCTGACTCAGCAAATTTGTCTGCAGACAAACGACATGGGCTCTCGTGGCCCTGACGATTTTTTCGTCCTTTAACTTGTGCTCTTTGCTACCGTTTTTCAGTGGGCAGTGCAAGCGTTGTGATAGGCGGAAAAAATGCATTTCCGGGACAAAATTTGAGCAAAGTCACCATTAAAAAGGATCAGTTTCGTTGAAGCCCCGAATCCGGGCGATCTGCCGTCGATCTCGTTTGGTTGGGCGGCCTGCGCCGGCCTCGCGCTTGGCAACCTTGACCAGTGTTTCCTTGGGTGGTGAAGGGGGTGACATGTCCTCATAAAGCAACTGTGCTTCAGGCGCCGGACCCCGTCGGGTACCAAGTTTCAAAACCTTAAGGACCATAAGGCGCCGCGGCATTGTGATAGTCAGTACATCACCGGGCTTTACAGCAGTTTTGGTTGCAGCAATCTTACCTTTGTTCAATCTAACATGCCCGGACACTGCCAGCTTTTGTGCCAAAGTCCGGGATTTTGTGATGCGGGCATACCAGAGCCATTTGTCGATGCGAAGAGACGCCTGGGGTTCTGGTGCTGCCATATCAGTTAGCCCGAAGGGGCGACTATTTGTCGCCCTTTTCCAAGTTCTGTTTCAGGGACATGAGAGCTGCGAACGGCGAATCCGGATCCAGCGGCTTGTTTTTACGTGGCGCAGACTTACTTTGCTGGCTTCGGCTCTGGTCTTTGCTAAAGCCACGGCCTTTACCTCCGGGCTTACCAGGATTGCGACGCCGCTGAGTATTATTGTTGCCAGGACCGCCACGACGTTCGTTGCCACCGCGTGTATTGCGCTGACGCTCGTTGTTGTTGCGGCGTCCGCCGAAACGACCCGGGCGCCAGATTTCAACAGTAACTGTTTCCATCTCCGGCTCGCCAACAGCTTCTTCAGAAGCTTCAGCAGGAGCGGCTTCTTCAGTTGGTTCAACCGGGGCCTCTTCATTTGCTGTTTCTTCCTCAACAGGCGCTTCAGTATCGACTTCAACCTGTTCAGGTTCTACAGTTTCAGGTGCTTCAGGTGGAACTTCAGGCTTCCTGGCGAGGGGGCGCTGTTGTTCGCGTGTTTCCAGACGGTAACCGAGAGACTTCAGAATGTTGGTGAAGTCCTCGCCTGCACAGCCGAGCAGGGAGGTCATGGAAACAGTGACGGTGAATGCTCCGCCTTCTACCAAAGCACCTTCCGGTGGCTCAATGCCTTCATCCAGAGGTTTCCAGGCGACCAGCGGCCGGATGATGTCCGCCAGACGTTCCAGAATATCAACGCGCACAGCCCTTGGACCGCAAACGCGAAAGCCTACAACGCGATACAATGCGCCTTCAATCTCCGGATCTACTGGAACAGATGTACGGCCAGATGCGGACATCTGAGGAAGTTCAGTCAGGCCTTTGATCTCGCCTTTGCGTTCTTTCAACGCCCAGAGCTGGGCAAGCAGCTGGCTTGGTGCTGGCTTGAGAAGAGCAGGGACATAGATGTGATAGGCGCCAAAGCGAACACCGAGTTTGCGGAGTGAACCGCGCATCTGCTGGTCGAGCTGACGAATGTCATCAGAAATTTCCTGACGCTCCAGGATGCCGAGGCTCTCGGTCAGGCGGAAAGCTACGCCACGAGCGATGCCTTCAATTTCTTCGCCCTGTTCCAGGTCGAAAAGCGGCTTCAGGAGTGTTTCGATGTGTGTCCTGATCCATAGATCAAGGCGCTCCTGCACAATATCGCGTGCAGGTCCCGTCAATTGCTCATCAGCAAGAATGATCAGGAAGGGGCGCAGGGTCTGTTCACCAGCTATCAGGCGGGCGATAGATTCACCCTGCCATCTTAGTGTGCCGTCTGCGGAGAGGATGAACTCTTCGTTGGGCGCGCGGGATAACCGATCTGAACGGTTTTCAATCTCGCTAGCTAGTGCTTTTTGGGCCGCAGCACGGACAGCTTTTTCTTCCTGTCCTTCTGCCGTTGCATCCGGAGCAAAACGGAAGCCGTGAAGTTGGCCAATGTGCTGTCCTTCTACAAGGACATCTCCGGTTGCGGTGATCTCCGCTTCGAGCATTTTGTTCTCTCTCAGACGTCGCATCAATACGCTGGTTCGCCGATCCACAAACCGCTGTGTTAGCCGTTCGTGAAGGGCATCTGATAGTCGATCTTCTATGCCGCGCGTCACTTCCTGCCAATGAGCGGGATCGTTCAGCCAGTCGGCACGGTTTGCCACAAAGGTCCACGTACGGATATGTGCTATCCGGTTCGCCAGTGTGTCTATATCCCCATCGGTTTTGTCTGCCAGTTTTATCTGACTGTTGAACCAATCATCCGGAATGGCTCCATCCCGGATCAGATGAGAATAAATCCCTGTGACGAGATCTGCATGGTTTGCCGGAGCTATCTTGCGATAGTCTGGAACCTGACAGGTATCCCACAGTAATGAGACTCTTTCCTGCGTCGTCGCGAGAGAAAGAATATCCCTGTCACGATTAGCAAGTTCGAGAACACCGATATCCTCCGCCGGAGGGGCTTTGGTCAAGCCCTCTTCTCCCGGAGAATGCTCCAAACTGCGCAAAAGTGCACGAATTGAGGAAAATTCGAGAATTGGGTTGCGCCATTGCAGCACTTTGAGTGGTTCAAACTCGTGAGATTCGAGTTGATAGACAAGTTCGTCGTCAAAACCAGGTATCCGGCCAGTCACACCAAAAGTACCATCTCGCAGGTGTCTACCTGCTCGTCCGGCGATCTGCCCGGTCTCCGCGGGAGTCAGTTGGCGGTACTGATAGCCGTCAAACTTCCGGTGTCCTGCAAACGCGATATGGTCCACATCCAGGTTCAGGCCCATACCTACAGCGTCGGTGGCAATGAGCCAGTCAACGTCACCGTTCTGGAACAGGTCAACCTGGGCGTTGCGGGTTCTCGGAGAAAGGGAGCCGAGAACGACAGCCGCCCCGCCGCGCTGCCGGCGGATCAGTTCTGCGATGGCGTACACTTCATCGGAAGAGAACGCGACTATTGCGGAGCGGCGCGGGAGGCGGGTGATCTTTTTAGAACCCCCGTATGTCAAAATGGACATACGGGGACGAGTTATCACATTCAGGCCCGGCATCAGCTTTTCGAGCAAGGGACGTATTGTAGAGGAACCAAGCAGCAGAGTTTCCTCTCTGCCGCGCAAATTCAGGATGCGGTCGGTGAAAACATGACCACGTTCCAGGTCGCCTGCCAGCTGCACTTCATCGATTGCGACGAAATCCACGTCGAGATCTTTTGGCATGGCCTCTACTGTGGAGACCCAGAAGCGTGGGTTCTTCGGGATGATCTTTTCTTCGCCTGTAATCAATGCGACAAGATCCGGTCCCTTCTTTTCTACAAGACGGCCGTAGACTTCTCTGGCCAGCAGACGGAGTGGTAATCCGATAAGACCTGACGAGTATGCCCCCATCCGCTCAATAGCCAGATGAGTCTTACCAGTATTCGTTGGTCCCAAAATCGCAGTGACAGACCGTGATCTTGTTGTTCGGTGCAGCGTGTTCTTGTTCATCTAGAAGTGCAATTCCGTAGTCTATGACCAAACGTATTTCGGTACCCAATTATTTGGTTGTGATACTGAAAATTCCCGCGCGGTGCCTCACCCAATGAAGTGGCATTTATATGGCAGAGAAAATTGCTGTAAAGCTCTGGAATGAATAAAGGCGAAAAATGCTGATGATGAATGCTGGAATGAAGTTTCGGTTTCATGCCGACATAAAAGGTACTTTCGTAAACGTTATTGTCCGCCTGTCGATTTTGCTGAGTAACATGCATAACCATTACATGCAGAGTTTTCTGTTCCGGGCAGGTTACATCGTGTCAAATGGTTACAAGAAACCGGAGGTTCTGCGAATTGTGTAATGCATTAGTACATGTTACCAGCTGATTTCATTGGGAAATGTCTTTTATCAGCATGTATTATGCCAATCCTAATTGCCCCGGACATGTAACTGATAAGTGTTGAATTAGGCTTGTTGGCACTTCTGTTTTGATCAGTGAGTTTCATCAGGCAGGAGTTATCCCCGCTTTCCCCTCAGGTGGATTGCTAAGTTTTTTGCGCCTATGAAGAATGAAAAGAAATGCGGAAACTAACTGCGATTCCTTGCTAAATGCAAGATTATTTTTTCTATATTACATACGCATCCGTATTGGCAGGTGCACAATCAAAGATTATCGTCCTGTTAACTCGCTCCTAACAAAGGCTTTTTCCGTGGAAATTCTACTTTTACATTTAAGTTTAAAGCTTTTCTGTCGGGCCTTTTCGAAAAAGACATAGAGCAAATTCACAGTGTCAATATATATGGACATAAATCTATTGGGTAAGAAGTTAAATTGAATAGATTTCTTTCCCAATATGAAAATAATGAGCCTCGAATAGCAGATGGGTGATAGGTACACCTTCTATATTGACTGGGTATTGCGTAGAGTAAGGTTGTTGGAGGCATAATATGTTGGGGTGTATAAAATGAATCCGTTGACTGCTGCACTTGAATTCGTTGAATCTATTAATAGCGAAGAAACGTCCGAGGGTGTTTCTAAGCGTATTGCTGAACTTGGCCAGTCTTTTGGCTTTACAAGCTTCTGTCTCGCTGCGATCCCCGAGGCTGGCGCTTCATTTGATGGGTCTATTATGTTGAGTGGTTGGCGTCCTGAGTGGCAACAACGTTATCTCGACCGTGATTACGTACAAAATGACCCGATTGTTGCGAAGGCGCGTACCGCCAGTCGTCCATTCTTATGGTCAAGCGTTGCTCGGGACCGAAATATTACTGCTGCTGCACAGCAAGTTCTGTCAGAAGCGCGCGATTATGGAATGTACGATGGCATCTGCGTGCCCGTGCATGGCCTTCAGGGCTATCAGGGAATGCTGATCTTTGGTGGACCGGAAGTACGCCTGAATGAACGCGAAATTAGTGTCCTTCATCTTGTTGGTATTTATTCGAGCAATAAGGTGCGTGAGTTGATTGGTGCTAATACCAGTCGCCCTCGCCATCGCCTTACGCCTCGCGAACTTGAATGCCTGAAATGGTCTGCTGCTGGGAAGACTAGTTGGGAGATTAGTCAGATCCTGAGTATCTCTCAGCATACGGCAGATTGGTACCTGGCTTCAGCGGCCAGAAAACTGCATGCTGCAAACAGAACACATGCAGTGGCCGAGGGTTTCCGGCTGGGCCTTATTCGTTGAGCCTAAGTGACACCTACCTAACTCTCGGCAGGGTTCGTATCGCGAATCCTGCCGTTTGCGCACAAACAGCCGGGTAAAAGTTACCACCTATAGTCGTAAATGTAGAATATTTTCTGCGGGGTATATTAGTAAGGTCAAAAATTAGGGTATTTGCGTATTCGGTTTTTCCTGTTTAGTTTTTCTCAATTGTATGATAAATTTCCTGGAATTTCCCCGTTTTCTTAATGTTTTGTGAGCCGCTAAATATAGTAGTGGCTCAAGTGACTATAAATTAATCTTTCCATATAGGGACTTGCTCGACTATAAAGCCCCAAAATACATAGAGACTGGGGGACCTGCTTTGGCTATTCAACGAATATTGGTTGCTAACCGCTCGGAGATTGCAATTCGAGTTTTTCGTGCTGCAAACGAACTTGGTCTCCAGACAGTTGCCATCTTTGCTGAAGAAGACAAGCTGGCTCTACATCGCTTTAAGGCTGATGAAGCTTATCAGGTCGGTAAAGGCCTGGGCCCGGTTGAGGCCTACTTGTCTATCGACGAAATTATCCGCGTAGCGAAAGAGCAGCGCGTTGATGCAATCCATCCAGGTTATGGCTTCCTTTCCGAGAGTCCGGAGTTCGCCGAGGCATGCGCTGAAAACGGCATTATTTTTATTGGACCATCACCAGATACAATGCGCCGCCTTGGTAACAAGGTAGCTGCGCGTGAACTGGCTATTAAAGCCGGTGTTCCTGTGATGCCGGCGACAGACCCGCTTCCTGAAGACATAGAAGAAGTGAAACGTCTTGCTTTGCAGATCGGCTACCCAGTGATGCTCAAGGCCTCTTGGGGCGGTGGCGGCCGCGGTATGCGTGTTATCCGCGATGAAGAGACGCTTCTTCGCGAAGTTATTGAAGCAAAACGTGAAGCAAGAGCCGCCTTCGGTAAGGATGAGGTTTACCTTGAGAAGCTTGTTGAACGTGCCCGTCACGTTGAAGTTCAGATTCTTGGCGATCAGCATGGCAATCTTGTACATTTATTTGAACGCGATTGTTCTGTCCAGCGCCGCCATCAGAAAGTGGTCGAGCGTGCGCCTGCGCCATATCTTGATGAAGAAAAGCGCCGTGAGCTCTGTGAGTATGGCCTGAAGATTGGCCGTGAAGTAGATTACTGCGGTGCGGGCACCGTTGAGTTTTTGATGGATGCGGATACCGGCAAGGTATACTTCATTGAAGTGAACCCACGGATTCAGGTGGAGCACACTGTTACTGAAGAAGTCACCGGTATTGATGTGGTTCGTGCACAGATCCGCATTGCGGAAGGCGGGCGCATTGGCGACGAAACGGTTACCGGCGTTCCTGAGCAGAGCGCAATTGAATTGAATGGTCATGCGCTTCAGTGTCGAATTACGACTGAAGATCCTGAGCACAACTTCATTCCGGACTATGGTCGCCTGAGCGCTTATCGTGGTGCTACTGGGTTTGGTATCCGTCTTGATGGTGGAACGGCTTATGCTGGTGCGGTAATCACGCGCTTCTACGATCCGCTGCTTGAGAAAGTGACTGCCTGGGCACCAACACCTGAAGAAGTGTGCGCACGGATGGATCGTGCACTGCGCGAATTCCGTATTCGCGGCGTTGCAACAAACCTGATTTTCCTTGAACGGATTATCGGGCATCCGTCTTTCCAGGATAACTCCTACACAACCCGCTTCATTGATAATACACCAGAGCTGTTTGAGAACATCAAGACAGCTGACCGTGCAACAAAGCTTTTGAACTACATCGCTGATGTGACAGTGAACGGGCACCCTGAAACAAAGGGGCGTCCGAAGCCACCAGTTGATGCGCCCGCACCTGTAGCGCCAAAGTTCGGGCTGCCAGTGATGGATGGGACGCGCCAGAAGCTGGAACAGCTTGGTCCTGAAAAATTTGCCAGGTGGGTAAAAGCTCAGCCGCAAGTGCTTATAACCGACACGACGATGCGTGATGCGCACCAGTCTTTGCTTGCTACTCGCATGCGTACATATGATCTTGTGCAGGTTATGGATAGCTATGCGCAGGGTCTGCCTGAGTTATTCTCTCTGGAATGCTGGGGCGGAGCTACCTTTGACGTGTCCATGCGCTTCCTGACTGAGGATCCATGGGAGCGTCTGCGTCTTGTTCGTGATAAAGCCCCCAATCTGCTTTTGCAGATGTTGCTGCGCGGTTCTAACGGTGTGGGTTATGCGAACTATCCAGATAACGTTGTTCAGCATTTTGTGCGTCAGGCCGCCGTATCCGGCGTTGATGTATTCCGCGTGTTTGACTGCCTCAACTGGGTTGAGAACATGCGTGTGTCTCTGGATGCGGTCCAGGAACAAGGCAAGCTATGTGAAGCTGCGCTTTGTTACACTGGCGACATTCTGAACAGCGCGCGCCCGAAGTATGATCTCAAGTACTACGTCAATCTGGCGAAGGAACTTGAAACTGCCGGTGCGCATATTCTTGGTATTAAAGATATGGGCGGCGTGCTGAAGCCTCAGGCGGCGAAGGTTCTGATCAAGGCGCTGAAAGAAGAGATCGATATTCCAATCCACTTCCACACGCATGACACATCAGGCATTGCAGCCTCAACTGTTTTGGCAGCTGTTGAGAGTGGTGCTGATATTGTTGATCTGGCGATGGATTCCCTGTCGGGACTGACGTCTCAGCCATGTATGGGCTCTGTTGTTGAAGCGCTCAAGAGGACTTCTCGCGACAGTGGTCTGGACACAGATCGCATTCAGCAGATTTCCTTCTACTGGGAAGCGGTTCGTACTCAATACCGCGCATTTGAGAGTGATCTGCGCTTTGGTGCTTCTGAGGTTTATCTGCATGAGATGCCAGGTGGGCAGTTTACAAACCTGAAAGAGCAGGCGCGTTCGCTTGGTCTTGAGATGCGCTGGCATGAAGTGGCGAAAGCCTATGCTGACGTGAACATGATGTTCGGTGACATTGTGAAAGTTACGCCAAGCTCTAAGGTTGTTGGTGACATGGCGGTGATGATGGTCTCTCAGGGCATCACACCGGAAGATGTTACTGATCCGAACAAAGAAGTTTCGTTCCCGGAATCTGTCGTTAACATGATGCACGGCGACCTTGGTATTCCTCCGGGGGGCTGGCCTGTTGAGCTGCAGATGAAAGTTCTGAAGGGGCAGGAGCCAATCACGGTTCGTCCGGGGTCTTTGCTTGAAGCTGAGGACATGGATGCGAAGCGTAATGAGCTGACGGAAATTCTTGGCCGAAAAGGCTCGGAGCAGGAACTGTCCTCAATGCTCATGTACCCGAAGGTTTATACTGAATTTTCCAGAGCTCTGGACAAGTATGGTCCGATCAGCGTGCTTCCCACGCCAACCTACTTCTATGGTTTGAATGTCGGCGATGAGATCATGGCTGAGCTGGAGCCAGGTAAGATAATGGTTATCTCTTGTCTGGCGATTGGTGAAACTGATGAGCATGGCGAAAAACGTGTGTTCTTTGAGCTAAACGGTCAGCCACGGAACATTCGTATTATTGACCGTACGCACAGTGCTGCAGGCATACCTGCACGTCGTAAAGTGGATGACGCCAATGAGCTTCAGGTGGGGGCACCAGTACCAGGCGTTATATCTACGCTGGTTGTGAAGGCTGGTCAGGCTGTGAAAGCTGGTGATCTGCTTGTCTCTATTGAGGCAATGAAGATGGAAACATCCGTTCATGCGGAGCGCGACGGTGAGATCAGCGAAGTCTGTGTGGCTCCGGGTGATCAGCTTGATGCAAAGGACCTGATTGTTACCTTTAAGGGATAACCTCTGAAAGGTATCTATTCATATGGGTTAACCAGCAATGCGTTTGGTGCATGCACACTATGCATTGCTGGTTTTTCATTTTTTACCTTGAAAATATATAATTATCAATATGTTATAAGTTCTCATCTGTAATGCGTAACGCTAGGTGTTGCCACGTTCCGTAGTAGCACGGTTGTCCCTGCCCGGGCCCTTCTGTATTCAGCGCTTCAGCTAATTCAACAGTGTGTTTCCCAATTTCTGATCTCTAGGAATTACCTTTCTGGCGGGCCAGAGTTGGGATTTTATCGAGGGTGCAACCGTGCAAACTAAAACAGGAAACCCAGCAGTTATTGGCCTTGCTGGATTTGGTATGACGACTTTTGTTCTGCAGATGGTAAACATTGGTCTTCTGGAAAACATGGGTCCAGTGCTCTGGCTCGGCATTTTTGTTGGCGGTCTTGCGCAGTTGGTTGCGGGTTTTCAGACAGGTAAGACTGGCAATAACTTTGGCTACAGCGCTTTCACCATTTACGGTGCATTCTGGCTGGCGTTTGCGGGCATCCTTGTTGGCAACAAACTGGGCTTTTATACATCTTCCCATTCTGACATTGGTTTTTTCCTGCTGCCATTCACCATCTACACCGGCATCATGTTTTATGGCGCGCTACACATTCACACTGCAGAAGCTTCCATATTTGGCAGCCTCCTGCTCGGTTTCATCCTGTTGGTTCTGGGTCATTTCGGTCCGGCATTCTTCAACGTGATTGCCGGTTACGTGCTGATCCTGTGTTCATTCTGCGCCTGGTACGTGATGGCGCACATCATCTACAAAGATGTTTGTGGCTATGATGTTCTGCCAGTGGGTACACCAATCCTGCTGCCGGGCAAAAAATTGTCTGGGGCAGAGGCTGTTGCAGCTGAGTAATCAAAGTGCAAACCTATATGAAAAGGCCTGGCAAATGAGTGGGCCTTTTCTTATTTACCTGAATAGGAAGACCAGTGACTTGCGGGTTCGGATGCGTAGCCGATCCAGTTGTCCATGAAGCTTTCCAGCCAATGCAGAACTGCCGGGTCGTAGATGAAGCGCTCGCGAAAGTGTTCACCACGCTTTTTGGCTCCCGGCAACACCAGACGGTGCGCGGCGCGTGTAGTCCAGCGGCTCATCATGGCGTAGGTGAGTTCCGGGTGAAACTGAATGCCAAATGCATTATCACCTACGCGAATGGCCTGGTTTTTGTAGGTCGGGCTTGATGCCAGAAGTTCGGCGCCGGCAGGAAGTGAGAAACCTTCACGGTGCCATTGGTAGACCTGTTGTGGCCATTCCATGAGGTTGGTGCCCGACCGGGTGGCTTTCAGCGGATAATAACCGATTTCAACCAGTCCATCATCATGGCCTGTTACTTCACCACCAAGGTTTCTGGAGAGCATTTGTGCGCCAAGGCAGATGCCCAGGAAGGGTTTGTTTTCCTTAAGCGGAACGCTGATCCAATCTATCTCTTGCTTCACGAAGTTATCTGTGTCATTGGCGCTCATCGGGCCACCAAAGATGACAGAGCCTGCATGGTCGGCCAGTGTGTCAGGCAGTGGGTCGCCAAAACGAGGGCGTCGAATATCCAGCCTGAAACCGCGTTTGACCAATTGCTGCCCGACGCGGCCGGGATTTGATGTTTCCTGGTGCAGCACGACCAGAATTTTGGCCGGGTGCTGATGCTTCCGCTCTAACATTGTAAATTAAAACCTTCAGGTGGAAGAGGGAGTACTACCACTCTGTCGCTTGGCTACTTTTTGCTTTAGCTGCATGCGGTCTCTTGAGGAGACGCCTAAAAGCTCGGCAACACGCCAAATTGTGTTGTCTTCAAATTCATGGACTGACCCGTCAGCATAGACCATTTCCCAGAGAGCTTCGATGACTTTCAGGCGTTGCTCCGGCTCCAACTTGCGCTTGAGTACCGATGTGAAGCCGTAAAGATCGACGGCATTCTCGTCACGCTCCCTCGCGAGGTCCATCAGCACTTTTGTGTCTTCTTCTTTCAGCTCATACTGTTGCTGTAAGACGCGCTTTAACTGGTCCAGCTCCTGCTGTTCAATCTCGCCGTCTACAGCAATAATATGGAACATGAGTGCAGCGACTGCCAGCCGCTCATCATCTTCAGAAAAGCGGCTTGCTTCCTCCTGTTCGCTTGACAGGTCTTTGAAGAACTTTTTCAGTGCGTCCAGCATTCATGTGCTCCGTGCAGTTACTTGTTTTCTTGCTCTTTTAAATAGTGCTTTTTTGTGGTGCTTAAAGATGATCCAGGTTCGAATGGAATACTATTGATACGCAAAAACGATCACAAATACCAAAGAACAGGCCTGAGATACGCCAATTTGAAGACACATGACACTGCGACAATTGGGAATGAATATGATAGAACGCACTGATTCAGAACAGGCTGTTTTTTGTTCTGGGTCTTGAAAGGCTTTACTCAATCATAATTTAGACGTTTTCTACGGGCTTTCTGCCCTGTATTTGTTGGGTAAATGCTGCTTACATGAGAATCCATATTCGGGCCTCACGAAATCGTCCATTAGGATACTAAGACTAAATGAAACGCTCTCTTCTTATTTTTGGAGCTCTTGCCGCTCTTGTGGTTTGTGGTTTGGTGCTTGCGCCGCTCCTCGTTCCGCAGAAACAGCTGAAAGCCCAAATTGCAGAATCTTTTGAGACAGCAACCGGATGGAAGCTGCGTCTTGACGGGCGCACGAGTGTGGATTTGTTTCCAACACTGGCGATCGAAGTTGATAATGTTGGCGTTGCAGGTGTTGCGCGAGCTGAAGGGGTTGAGTTTGTGCGGGTTGAGAAAGCCCGGTTTGAGCTGAACTCTCTGCGTTTGCTGACTGGTGGCAATATCATCCGCAATATTGAACTTGTTGAGCCGAAGTGGACGCTTGAATTTGATCAGAAAGGCGGTGCGTCCTGGCAGCCGCAGCTTTTTGCCGAGGAAGAAGGGGAAGCCTCTCTGGTTGCTGCAAATATTGCAGGACGTGTTGCTTCATTTATGCAGCAGCTGGACCTGGACACCGTCAGCATTCAAAAAGGTGTGGTTTCTTACAGTGAGCCGGAACAGGAGGCTCCGCTTGTCCTATCTGAAATTGATCTGGTGCTTAACTTTGAGCAAGACGGTGATGGTCTGACGGCGGAAGGTACGTTTGACCAAAGTGAAGGGCGTTATGTTGTTGGCGGACGTGTTGGGTCCGTCAGAGCGCTGAGCGAAGCTCGCGCGACCTCTGTTGAAGCTCATGTAACCGGACCGGCTCAAGAGAAGGTTGGTTTTAATGGTCAGCTCGCCTTTGGAGCCCGGCCTGTAGGCACTTTGCAGGTTTCTGTTGAGCTGCCGAGCCTTGCTGTCGTCGCTTCGCAACATGATGCGACCTTGCCAGAAGGTGTTGGTAGCGGTGCACTGACAAGTGAGTTGCAGTTCCGCCAACGTGGTGTTCGCACAAAAGATCTTTCTATAACTGCGGGTTCTGTTGGCTTTGGTGGCAACATCGCACTGAACTATCTTGAAGATGGCTATGAGTTGAAGGGCCAGGTCAGTGGACAGTCTCTGAATTTTGAGCAGTTGTTGAGCCTGGTTGGACTGAATGCTACTGCATCCGGTTTTGCCAATGTAGATGCTTCTTTCTACAGCGTTGGCCAATCCTACGATGAGTTGGTTGCTGCGCTGGAAGTTGATGGTGGTGCGATTCTGCGGAAGGGACGTGTTGCTGATATTCGACTGCCAGATATGCTGGCGGTTGAAGGGCGCAACGAAGCTCTCGATGATATGGATCTCACTTTTGTCTTTTCGGGCCTGTCTCAACCGTTGCAGCTGCAGGGCAGTGCGCGTTGGCATGGTGAGTTGATTGTTTTGCAAGGCGGCCTTCGGTCTGACGCGAACATTGATCTGGCATTCTCCAGTGAGATGTTCTCCGGGAGTCTGAATGGTCCCTATACTTTGCGCGATGGCTTTGAGGGGACCATTGCTTTCCAGACAGATGACTTTAGTAATTTCTTCCGTTGGTATGGGCGACCACTCCCGCGCTATCTGCGCGGTCAGAAGCTGGAGCTTTCTGGTCAGTTTGAAGCTGATGACAGTGGTGTTGCCTTTGAGAATGCGCGGTTCGTACTCGATGACACCCGCCTAAAAGGAACAGGTCGGCTGGATACAGGTGAAGTTCCCAGGCTCAGCGGCGAGCTGGAGATTGCGAATGCGTCTTTTGATAGGATGTTCTCACGCAGTGATGACAAGAATGCCAGGGGCGACGGCGCCTATGATTTTTCCGTCCTGCGCAGCTTTGATCTGGACCTTGCGCTTTCCATTCAGGATCTGAAGCTTGGCGCACTTGGTGGGCAGAATGCAGAGCTGAAAGCTGTGCTGTCTGATGGCAGACTTGCTTTGGATGTTGCCCGCGTTGGCCTTTATCAAGGTGAGGGTTCCGGCAAGATTCTTCTAAACGGCGCAACGGTTAAGCCGGGTGTCTCCGCCGAGTTCTCGTTAAAAGGTATTGATGCAGCTCCATTCCTTGCATCGCTTGGAGATTTGCCTCGTGTCGATGGTAATCTGTATGCTGAGATGGATGTGAATACATCCGGTAAGAACCCGAGTGATTTCTGGGTCAATATGGGCGGGGCGCTCAGTTTCCAGCTTGGTAACGGCATGTTGTATGAGCTGGATGTGGATCGGCTTATCGCTTCTGTCGGGGGAACGGACATTACCGGTTGGCCGTTTGCAGACAATGATCAGACTGAATTTTCCAGCTGGGGTGCAGATGTGATCTTTGATCAGGGCATAGCAGAATTTCAGGCACTGACGTTGCAAAGCAAGACTGCGCTGATTGAAGGGCGTGGTGCAATCAACATCAAAGATGGCGAGGTGCTCTGGTATTTGCAGCCAAGCATGCTGGATCAGTCCAGGTTGGATGATGAGCGCGCTGCAACGGAACAGACCGCAGATATGGCGCCTTTGAAGATCCGTGGACCGATCAAATTACCGAGCTTTGAGGCTGTTGATATTCAGGAATATGCAAGCGCGTCTTTTGGTGATGTGAAACAGACACAAAAGCTTTCTGAAAAGCTGGCGGACGATCTGGAAACCGCAAAGACAGTTGAAGAGGTGCACCGTTTGCGAGCTGCTGCTAAAAATGCAACTGTAACTTCATCGGTAACTGCGGAGGATGCGGTAATCGAACCAGCCGTTCTTGCTCAGCCATCTGCGGCAGACAGTGATGTGAATACAGCTTCGGTTGGCGATGGTGATTTGCCTCCTCCTGCAGAAGGGGGTGTCGCAGGCACAGATACCTCCAAAATTGTCATACCTGTTGCTAAGCCTGGTGAGCCGTCTGCGCCTGCGGTTGCGGCTACAACACCCAGGAAGTCCCGTGTGATCGTTACTCCCGGTCGTGATTTGAAGCGCCGTGATATGGTGCCGCGTGGGCCGGGAAATGTGAATGTAGAAGCGGTTGCTGATGGAACTGCAGATCCTGATGCAACACTAAGCTCACTGGAAGAGGCGTTTGGAATGCCAGCTGGCTCCCTCTCAGATTGAACGAGGCTCTATAGAGAATTGAAAAAGTCCGGAGTGCTGAATACTCCGGGCTTTTTGTTGTCAGATGAAGTCGATCTCGTTGCTGAGTGGCATTTGCCTGATGCGCTTGCCTGTTGCTGCAAATATTGCGTTTGCCAATGCTGGCGTTGATGGTGGTGTGCCGGGTTCGCCTGCACCGCCCATGCGTGGAGAGTTCTCCAGCAGCTCAATGGTGATTCTGGGAGCTTGGTACATGCGCATGGCGTCGAAGGTGTCAAAGTTGGCCTGTTCGACCTCACCCTCAGCCCATGTGATTTCCTGCCCAAGTGCCTGACTGAGTCCGAAATTGATGCCGGACATGATTTGGTCCCTGAACATACCCGGGTCAAGAACGATGCCCGGATCGGCAACGGCCCAGACTTCCTCGATAGTGACAGTGTTGTCTTTAACATCGACCTGAACCACTTGTGCAGTCCACGTGCCGAAGGACAGAACGTGGGCAATGCCACGGCCTTTGCCTGCGGGCAGCGGTGTTACCCAACCAGACATTTCTGCAACGCGCTTCAGGGCTTCCCGTGCTGGCCGGAACTCATCACTGGTAAGGTGTGCCAGGCGAAACTCGAGAGGGTCTCTGCCCGCTTTATGCGCTGCCTCATCTATAAAGCTCTCATGAAAGAACCCGTTGACGGAGTTGCCGACTGAGCGCCAAAAGCCCACAGGCACCTGGAGATCTGCCACGTGGGCCTTACAACGAATGTTTTCCACGTCCAGTGGCTGATTGAAGGCACCATCAAGCACGGTGTTATCTGGACCTATGGGGCTGATGCCCGGAAAGGTCCTTGGCATTACGCTCTGGATGATGGATGGAGAGGCTACATGCATGTCCATGGTCTTTAGTGTGCCATCCGGTGTGACCTGACCTTTAAATTCACCAATTGCCATGGGACGGTAGGCGTCGTGCTGCGTGTCTTCTTCGCGTGTCCAGGTCACTTTTACAGGATTTGGCGCTGTTGCCTTAGCTATAACAGAGGCATAAAGTGCAAAGTCGACTTCCAGACGACGCCCGAATCCGCCGCCGAGACGGGTGGTGGCGATGTCGATGTCTGCACTGTCCATGTCGAAATGTCTGGAGATAACTGACTGGATGAGGCCTGGTGCCTGTGTTCCTGTCCAGACACGAATTTTGCTTCCGTCGTGCTGTGCCGTGGCATTCATGGGTTCCATGGTGGCATGAGCCAGGAATGGGAGACGGTATTGGGCTGAAACGGCTTCACTTTCCGGAATAGATGTGAAGACCTCTGCATCAGACCCTGTGCCGCCTAATTCGAACGTGGCTTCCTGCGTCAGTGCGTCCTCAAGGGCGGACCACATCTGATCAGAGTTTTGAAAGGAGTGTGGATCATCCCATTTGATCTCCAAAGCTTCAGCGCCTTTGAATGCTGCCCAGGTGTTCTCAGCAATAACGCCCAGACCTTCGCCTGTGATTGTTCTGATCTCGACCACGTCTTTAACGCCGGGAATAGCCAGGGTTGCAGTCTTGTCGTAGCTCCTGAGGCTGACACCTTTACGCGGAGCCATGCGCACGGTGCTGTAGAGCATGTTTGGCAGTTGTACGTCTATGCCGAAAATACGGCCGCCGGTGACTTTATCTTTCAGCTCAACACGCTTTTGGGTTTTGCCGAGGATTTTCCAGTCGCTGGCTTTCTTCAGTTTCGTCTCGCCTGGTGGTGAGACCACGGCTGCTCTGCTGGCCAGTTCTCCATAAGTGACGGACTGCCCGGAAGCTTTGTCTGTGACAGTGCCGTCTGCAAGTGCGAGATTGTCTTCTGAGGTGCCGAAGTGTTCTGCCGCTGCTTTCACAAGCACGAACTTCGCGGCATATCCTGCTTCGCGCATCTTTACGAAGGCATCGGTCGTGGAAGAGGAGCCGCCTGTTATATTCAGGCCCAGAAACGTGGCGACAATTTTCATTGAGCCACGAGCAAGTTCCGCCAAAACACTTTCATCATAAAACGGGAAGGGAGTAGATTCCTCCAGCATTGCAGCATTGAAATAAGCCGGGCTGGATGGACCGTGTTCAACAATCACATGTTCCAGTGGGACTTCCAGCTCTTCGGCGACCAGAGCAGCCAACGTGGTATGCACGCCCTGACCCATTTCAGCACGTGGGGCGATGATGGTGATGGTGTTGTCATTAGCAATCATAACATAAGGATTTAATGGTGCTTCACCCTCAGCCTTCTTTGCATCCAGCGGGTTTGCATAGGGCTTCTTATAGAAGTAAAAGCCCACAGCGAGACCGCCAGCGGCTGCCACACCAAGGCCGAGAAAGGCACGGCGGGTGTATTTTCCCAATCGGCTCATCATCAAGCTCCCAGCGTTTGGGCTGCGTCTTTGAGCGCGGCTTTGATTTTCGGGTAGGTGCCACAGCGACACAGGTTGGTCATGGCACGGCTGATATCTTCATCTGTCGGGGTCGGATTTTCTTCCAGCAGTGCGACTGCAGCCATGATCTGGCCGGACTGGCAGTAACCGCATTGAGGAACGGAGTGTTTCATCCATGCCAGCTGAACAGCATGCAGTTCATCGCCCTGGGAAATACCTTCGATGGTGGTGATCTCACCTTCAACCTCTCCAACGGGCTGTGAGCAGGAACGTACGGCCTCCCCGTCAATCAAAACAGTGCATGCGCCACAGGCTGCAATGCCGCATCCAAACTTTGTGCCTTTGATATCCATTATGTCCCGAAGCGCCCACAGAAGTGGCATTTCCGGGTCGGCCTCTATCTCTTGTTTTTGACCATTCACGGTCAGTGGTATTTTCGGGTACATTTATCTGGCTTTCCTAAATCATAATTAGGAGAATTTAGTTCTCTTAAGTTATTGTTTGACGGAAGTTTGTCAATGGAGCTTGCCATGCTTAATTGACATGGATTGGAATGAGACCTATCACCAAACCATGACTAATCAGAGTTTTCAACGCGCCAGATCTGCCGAAGCGAAGGCGCAGCGTCATAGTGATCTCATACGTGCCGCGACCTGTGTGCTTGAGCAGGACGGCGTAGATGGACTGACCTTGCAGGCAATTGCCAGCCGGGCAGGCATCGTGAAGTCTAACATTTACCGGTATTTTGAAACGCGGGAAGCGCTTCTGGTTGAACTGCTGCTGCGTGATTTTGCGAAGCTGGTTGAAGAACTGGAGCAGGCAGTCTCCGGTGAGATGGCTCCTGCCAACATGGCGAAGCTTCTTTCTGAGATGTTTGCGTCACGCCAGCAGTTATGCGAGCTGATGAGTGAGATTGCACCGACAATGGAAAAGAACATTTCTATTGAATGCGTACGTAACTTCAAGCGGGCTTTACTGGGTGAGGCGGGGCGGGCGGCTTTTGTTTTGCAAAAAGGTTTGCCATGGCTGGATGCCGAGGAAGCAATGGCTGTCTTCTTCAGCATTCATGTGTTTGTTGCCGGTTTGTGGCCGGTGACAAATCCACCACCAATTCTGGTGAAGCTCTACGAAGAGCCCGAGTTTGCTCCGTTCAGGTACGAATTCGCTCCGGCTTTGTTCGGCATGATCACTGCACATCTGCTTGGCTTGGAGGCAATGAAAAAGCTCAGCGCAGGAATGTAGTAATTGCTTGCTTCAGCTGCGTGATGCCGACCTGAGGGTCGTTTGTGTTTTGTATCTCCACCAGGTGCGGCAGGTACGGCAGTGATAAGTCAGCACGTCTTAACCGTTGCTCGATATCTTCTGCGGTTTCGCGGCCTCTCACGGAAAGGCGTTGTGCCAGAACATGGATGGGTGCTGTAATATGTACGACCAGTAGTTTTTCGTATTTACCGATGGCGTCTGCCAAGGCTTTACGGGAACCATTTGCGATGGCAATCCCGCCCTTCGAGATATGATGGTCAACACACTCTGGCAGGGCGTAGGTCAGTCCATGAGCAGGCCATGACAATGCCACGCGTCCCTGATCGATAAGCCGTGCCATTTCCTCATGGCAGATTGCTTCGTGTGGTTCCGATCCGGCATCTGCGGGGCGGGTGATCAGACGACGGGCGAACATAATGCTCTCATCGCTTTTGCACTGTTCCTTATAGCCGTAAATCAGCGTGTCTTTACCTGCGCCGCTTGGCCCAACGACCATGATCAGTGCGCCTGGGCCAAGTTTTTTTGCTTGCGCCCGAGTTGTATCCAAAACCGCCATGACAGATCCCCCTCACATCCACCGTGCTAAGCGACGCGATATCCCTGGCGCCAGACACCGCGGACAATCGGCGCGTCGCCAACCATACGCACCTGCACAAGGTCCGCGCGTCGGCCAATCTCCAGTGCGCCGCGATCTGTAAGGCCGACAGCCTCTGCCGGGGTCCTGGTTACCTTCTGTAAGGCTTCAGGAATGGATATGCTCTCAACCTGCCGGGTCAGCAGGAAGGCTGCTTGCAGAAGGGAAACTGGAACATAATCTGATGACAAAACGTCCAGATAACCGGCTGTCGCCAGATCGCGTGCAGAAATGTTGCCCGAGTGGGATTTGCCGCGTACCACGTTTGGAGCGCCCATCAGCACAGCCATGCCTGCTTCATGCGAGGCCCTTGCAGCTTCCATGGTGGTTGGGAACTCAGCGACGTTGATGCCAAACTTGCTTGCTTCCTCAACATGGGCGAGGGTCGCATCGTCATGGCTGGCCAGCATAATGCCAGCTGCCCTGGCCCGGTCTGCTATAGCAAGGCGGTTCTTATCGGAGTTGCGGTCTGCACGGGCCTTCATTTGTAGCATGAACTCCTTCATCTGCTCCTCTGAGAACCCCTTCTTGGTTTTGTAGTAGAGTTCGAACTGATCCAGAGAAGTGAACTGGCGTTGTCCCGGTGTGTGGTCCATCAGAGAGGCTAGTCGAACGCGCGGATCGTCGTTAAAAAGCTCAAAGCCTTCAACACAGTTGTCGGCGGAAACTTCACAGCGCAGGTGGATGTAGTGGTCAGCACGCAGGCGACCTTCCTGTCGGCCAGTCCCGATTGCATCTGCCATGCCGCGCATGTCTTCTGCAGTCAGATCTGCGTCATCTTCCATACCAACGCGGAGGGCATCAAACACAGTGGTGATGCCGGAGCAGGCGATCTGGGCGTCGTGGGCCTGAACGGCAGAGATTGCGTTCCATGTTACTCCGGGGCGCGGCTTGTAGTGGTGTTCGAGGTGATCAGTGTGCAACTCAACAAGACCGGGAATGAGGTAGTCGCCTTCGCAGTCCAGTGCGTTAGAAGTGTTGCCGTCACTTAAGTCGCTGATCATTCCATTTTCGACTGCCAGTGTACCTTCCAGTATCTGATCAGGGAGGATCAGTTTTGCGTTGGTGAAGGTCACTGGTGTGTGTGGCTCGACCATTGTTGATGTTTGGTGTGGCGCTTCGCCGACTAATACATCGCTCATGCTGATTGTCCTTCCAATGGTCTGATTTCTATGATTTGAAATGGCGCCCCGGCCTCGGGTTCAACACAGAGGGCGAGGTGTGAAATGGAGATTGGTTGATGAATGACAGGCTTGAAGTGGGCTTCTGCGGCAGCTTTAAGAGCTTCGCGATCCGCCTCGTTTTCCAACCGGTTTGACAGGGTCATGTGAAAATGGAAATGCTCGAAAATGTAGGGGTAGCCCCACTCCAGCATGTAACCATCCTGCTGTGGTGTCAGGTTAGCCCTGCGGCGGCGTTCAATGTCTTGTTCGCTTAAAGGCGCGCGAAGATCATCGAACTGTCTGATGCATTGCGCTGCCAGCCTATTAAGCCGGGCTGATGGTTCAGTCGGTGTCAGGGCCAGAAACCTGCCAAGGAAGCTTGGCGCCAGCCCTTCGATGGTTAAGGCAGATGTTTGTCTGGTGAACGTGCTGAAAGCCGCTTTTAAATCATTCTGGGATTTGCTTTCTGCCAGATGAAATGGTGGTTTCATAGTGGCGTGGAAACCATACCGGCGTGCGTCTTCGGTAATTGAGTGTAAGCGTCCTGGCTCAAACTCGTTCAGGTGAGGATGTGTTAGACTGTCGTTGGTAAAGGCTGAGCGCCCGAGCCATTGGTTACCCAACTCAGTGAGCCTGGCTGTCTGTGGGTGTGTGAAATAGATTGAGTAGCGCATATCCAGAATATCCTCAGGCTTCGAATTACCGGGCAAACGGTGTCAGTCCAATGACACGTCAGGCTGGTTTGAAGTGATCCGGAAACCTTTCCACAGTCACCGGTTGAAACAGTGGGAGGTGACGAAGATATTGTCTTCGGGCCGTTCCAGCAATTGAGCTTGATCAGCCGATCAGCTGTTTCCCTGGAGAAGCTTCTTTTAATCGGCTCAGGCGGGACACCGCTTGCGATGGTGTAGGGTTCAACATCTTTTGTCACCATGGTGCCTGCTGAAAGGATTGTTCCATCACCGACAGTTACTTCGGGCAATACCGTTACGGCGGGGCCAACCCAGACATCATTACCGATTGTGATGCGTGTGGCTGTTCGATCTGCAAAGAACTGGTTATCCCGTTCTTCGTCCTCCTGGTAGTCTTCCGGTGTGTAGGTAAGACGGTGTTGGGAAACCCGCTCCGGGGGATGATTAGAAGGATCAAAGCGAACATTGGATGCATTGGCCGTTAAATGGCTGATTTCGGTGTCTGCAATCACCGAGTTTGGAGCAATGCAGGAGTAGTCGCCGATTTTACAATATTCCAGATAAACTGGGTCATTCACGTCGCATTGCTTGCCGTCGGTGGCCTCTGTGCGGGTGACGGTTGACCGGATGACCGTCTCCGCGGTTTGTGGCGGCTTTGCCATGGAGCGGATTTTCCTTTTTTGTATGCCGCTTACGGATTTGCTTTATGCAACTGATGCGAACGAGGTTACGTCGATGATCCGGTCTGCAATGGAATCGCGAACATCATGATCGTGAAGAATGCCCACCATTGCCACGCCTTGTTGTTTCTTTTCTTCCACCAGTTCCACAACAACGGCTCTGTTCGCAGCATCGAGTGAAGCTGTAGGTTCGTCCAGAAGAAGGATGGGGTAATGTGCAATGAAGCCCCTTGCGATGTTGACGCGTTGCTGCTCACCGCCGGAGAAGGTTGCCGGTGG
The DNA here is from genome assembly GCA_947502585.1 of uncultured Pseudovibrio sp. GTDB lineage: Bacteria > Pseudomonadota > Alphaproteobacteria > Rhizobiales > Stappiaceae > Pseudovibrio. Next base: position 14,157 of record CANNAV010000023.1, on the reverse strand, counting down.
CAACTGCCACAGGCGTTCTGGCACGTTGAGGCGGGAGAGCAGGCTGCCGGCACGTTGAAACGCTTCGTCTTCAATAATACCCTGGGCCATCAAAGGTTCAGCGACCAGTGTAAGCGCAGAGACACGCGGGATGGCGCGGAGGAACTGGGAGACGTAGCCGATGGTTGTTTCACGCAAGCGAATGATGCGGCGTGGAGTTGCGTCTGCCACGTTGACGATCCCGTCGCCATCAGTGATCAGGATCTGGCCCTTCCGGCAACGGTAGTTAGCGTAGATCATTTTAAGGATAGAGCTTTTACCTGATCCTGACGGACCGCCAAGAATAACACATTCTCCTGCCGATACAGAAAAGTTCACGCATGAGACGACCGGAATTTCCAGGCCATCTCGCAAGTGCATTCTGAAGGACTTGGCAAGGTCAGAAACAAGCACCTTGGTTTTAGGAGTGTTTGTCATTGTCTTGTCCTTATGGCTGCAAGATGGAGGAGACGAGGAGCTGGGTGTAGCTCTCCTGCGGGTCGTCCAGAACCTGATCTGTCAGCCCGCTTTCGATCACATGGCCGTGGCGCATCACCAGAATACGGTGAGAAAGCAGACGGGCTACAGCCAGATCATGAGTTACGATGACCACAGAAAGGCCAAGGTCGGCTACGAGACCGCGCAGGAGGTCCAGCAAGCGTGCCTGAACAGATACATCCAGGCCGCCAGTTGGTTCGTCCATGAAGACCAGTCGTGGGGCTGTGACGAGATTGCGGGCGATCTGGAGACGCTGGCGCATTCCGCCAGAGAACGCGCGTGGATCATCGTCAATACGATCTTCGGCAATTTCAACACGGCCTAGCCAATCGGAGGCGGTATTGCGGATGTTGCCGTAGTGCCTTGCCCCGACTGCCATGAGGCGTTCGCCCACATTGGCCCCGGCAGAGACTGTCATGCGCAGGCCATCTGCCGGGTGCTGGTGGACGAAACCCCAATCGGTGCGCATGAGCATGCGGCGTTCTGCTTCGCTCATCTCATAGAGGTTGCGCATCTGCCCCATGCGGTTGCGGTAATTAACCGAGCCGGAGGTCGGAGTGAGGCGCGTTGCAAGGCAGTTGAGCAGCGTTGTTTTGCCCGAGCCACTCTCGCCAACAATTGCAAGCACCTCACCCGGATAGAGATCGAAGCTGACATCTTTACAGCCGATGCGACCGCCATAGAATTTTGTCGTGTTTCTGACCTGAAGCAACGGAAGGTCTTCAGAGCTTTGAATATCCACGGACATTAGTCGTTTCCTTCTGCTTCCAGAGGATTGGTTCCAGGATGCCCGACATAGCCAGCATCTCGGCGTTCCTCGCAGAAATCACTGTCAGAACATACAAACATGCGGTTGCCGCCGTTATCCAGAATGACTTCATCCAGATAGACACTTTCCGCTCCACAAATGGCACAGGGTTGCTCGAACTCAGTGACTTCAAACGGGTGGTCATCAAAATCAAGGCTCACCACTTTGGTGTGTGGTGGGATGGCGTAGATGCGCTTTTCGCGGCCAGCTCCGAACAACTGAAGCGCTTCCATCTGGTTCATCTTCGGATTGTCGAATTTCGGTGTTGGGGACGGGTCCATTACATAACGGTCCTGCACCATCACCGGATAGGCGTAGGCGGTTGCGATGTGACCGAACTTTGCGATGTCCTCGTAGAGCTTCACATGCATGAGGCCGTACTCTTCCAGCGCATGCATCTTGCGGGTCTCAGTTTCGCGTGGTTCCAGGAAGCGGAGTGGCTCAGGGATTGGAACCTGATAGACAAGTACCTGCTCCTTTGTCAGCGGCTCCTCCGGAATGCGATGGCGGGTCTGGATAATGCTGGCGTCTTTTGTCTTAGTGGTGGTGTTCACGTCTGTTGTTTCGACAAAGAAGTTGCGCAGAGCGACGGCGTTTGTAGTGTCGTCAGAACCCTGGTCGATCATCTTCAGACAATCGTCTTTGCCAATCACTGCCGCAGTCACCTGAACACCACCGGTACCCCAGCCGTATGGCATAGGCATTTCGCGGGCGGCGAAAGGAACCTGATAGCCCGGGATGGCAATGCCCTTGAGGATAGCACGGCGGATCATGCGTTTGGTTTGCTCATCCAGATAAGCAAAGTTGTAGTGCTCGCCGGAGATGCTTTGTGTTTCAGCGCGTTCGGTCATTGTGCCGCCTCCGCTACGAGTTCCTGTTCCGACGCTTCCCGTTTTTCTTGCCATTCTTTACGCACCTTGCGGATCAGCTCCAGTTCTGACTGGAAGTCGACGTAGTGTGGGAGCTTCAGGTGTTCCACAAAACCGGTGGCCTGTACGTTATCGGAGTGAGACAGAACGAACTCCTGATCCTGTGTTGGGGAATCGATTTCTTCGCCCAGTTCTTCAGCCCGTAAAGAACGGTCCACCAGCGCCATCGCCATGACTTTGCGTTCGCCCTGTCCCGGGACCAGACCATAGCCACGGGTGAACTGTGGTGGTGTGGAAGCGGAGCCCTGGAACTGGTTGATCATCTGGCACTCGGTAACCGTCATTGTGCCAAGGGGAACTTCGAAGCCGAGCTCTTCCATGAAGAAGTCGACTTCAACCTCTCCAAGTCTGATTTCACCTGCGAATGGATGCGTTCTGCCGAACCCACGCTGGGTGGAATAACCAAGAGCCAGTAAGAAGCCTTCGTCGCCGCGCGCCAGGTTCTGTAAGCGTAAGTCCCGATCAGCCGGGAAAGTGAGCGGTTCGCGGGTGATGTCTCCAACGGGAGCATCGGGTGCGAGTAGTTCGTCTGGCTCAATCAGGCCTTCGTCATTGAGAAGGTCAGTGACGCGAGGCACCACCTCTTTCTTCTCAAACTTATGCATTTCCGGTGTCGGGGCTTCTCCATCCGCAGCCAGTTTGAAATCAAGCAGACGCTGGGTGTAATCGAAGGTTGGGCCAAGCAGTTGTCCGCCTGGAACATCCTTATAAGTCGCGGAAATACGGCGACGGATCAAAATTTTAGCGGTGTCGATTGGTTTGGAATAACCAAAGCGCGGCAGGGTTGTTCTGTAAGCACGCATCAGGAAAGCTGCTTCGATGAGATCGCCGCGAGACTGCTTGATGCTGAGTGCTGCCAGTTCCGCGTCGTACAAAGAGCCTTCCGCCATCACGCGGGAGACAGAGAGGTAAAGCTGCTCTGAGAGTTGTTTGAGGCTCAGGGATGGCACGCTGGTATCGCCGCGACGATCCCGGGCCATGAGCTTGTGAGCGTTTTGGATGGCTTTCTCGCCACCTTTCACAGCAACGTACATGAGTTAAGCCTCCAGGCCGGTGATTTTAGTGGAGCGGGGCAGGCCTGCGACCTGGTTGGTTCCGGCAAGGATGACGTCGACGCCGAGCGGGTAGAGCCTGCTGTTGTCTTGCATTTGTCGCCAGAACATTGCCGGTGCGGGAGCGATGCTGAACTGTTTTCCGGTTTTAATACCTGGGCCTTTGAGTGTAACGCCAGCGTTTTCGTACAGCTCATCGACCATCAGAATGATTGTGGTTGAGCGATCTGGATATTCGGCAGTGCCAGTGGAAAAACTTGCGATAGCCGGGAGTAGTCCTGGGGCAGAGACCAGCGCAAAAGCAGCTTCTGCCGGGCTGACAACAAAGGGCGCAGCAGTGTGGAAACGGATGTAATTTCTGACGGCTTCATTGGCTGCCAGAACAGGGTCCAGCCAAAGTGGTGTGTCATAATCGCATAGTGTCAGCACCAGCGCTGTTGCGGCTACAGACAGTGGAGCAGGGGGGCTGAGGGTGAGATCGTCCAGTTGCTGCACTGTTCCCGGTTGTGCCAGAGCGTTCATGGCAGAGCGGAATACTGACTGGGCGTCGTGGACTGGATCTGCCATACCCGGGGCAGGCGCTTTGGAGAAGATTGAGGAAGCTGTTTGCGTGTTCATATTATTCCCCCCGTACCATGGTGAAGAAATCAACTTTGGTAGCAGCGACTTCAGCGCGTGTTTCGTTTTCCGCCTGTTTCTGAGTGCTTGCTAATGGCTGGAGCACCTTGGTCTCAACGAGATCACGGTGTTTCGGTTGTTGCCAGAGCGCATCGACAAGTGCTGCCTGCAGAACCTTTTGCTTATCGCGACCAAGAGCCTGACCAAATCCGGTGGTTCCGTCGTCCAGAGCAATGGCGCATCTGGTGACGGTTGCCTCGCACATGTTGAAGGGGGCACCTGTACCACCAGCGCGGCCACGGACCATCACAAGTCCGATTTCTGCTGGGCGAATGATGGCGTAGTTCGGTTCTAAGCCGAGTGTTTTCCAGGCTTTTGCGAGGTCTTGCGCTGAGGCCTTTGCCAGAATGCCCATGGCGCTCTGCCTGGCTGCAATTTCCAGTGATTGCTCATTGTGCGAACTTACCATCATTTCAGTCCCTTTGATTTTCAGGAACACGCTGGTTCTCTGGCATTGTGTAATGACGTCTTGCATCTTTTTGAAAGATTGTGGGTGCGTGTCTGAATTCGGTTGCTAAGCTAGAACTAATGTTGTCTAGTTGTGTAGACAAATATTTTGCTCGCCAACTGATTAGTGTTGTTTCATGACGAAGGCATGACGAATGCGATGAAATTTGATTTTCCTCCTGTTGAGCGACGTACGGGCGTTGCCATGTGGAAGCAGATTGCTGAAGTACTGCGCTCGGAGCTTTCGCGAACTGAGGTCTCTGAGGGCGTGAAAATACCGACGGAACAAGATCTTGCGCATAGTTTCCAGGTCAATCGCCATACGGTTCGGCGTGCGATATCCACTCTGATTGAAGAGGGATTTTTACGCTCAGATCAGGGACGTGGAACCTTTGTCGCCAGGGCGCCGCTGGTTTATCCCATTGGTCCGCGCACGCGCTTTACTGAAAATTTGTCGGGTCAGGCACAGGAGGTATATGGGGATATCTTTCGTACAACCGAAGTGCCTGCAGATGCCTACACAGCCGATTTGCTGGAAGTTAGGCCAGGCACTGCATTATTTAAGTGTGAATCCGTGAGTTACGCGGATGGCGTTCCAATAATCGCAGGAACGCGTTGGTTTGAGGTGTCTCGCTTTCCCGATCTGCCTTCAGATTTGAATGAGACCAACTCGATCACCAAGATCATGGAGAAGTATGGTTTCGGCGATTACCGACGTCAGGAAACCCGGATCACGGCAGCACTTTGTAGTGTGCGCAATGCGGAACTGCTCAGGATTTCCGAAGGTTCTCCGGTTCTGGTGATGGAATCCATCAACGTGATCGCGAGTGGTACGCCTATTCAAGCTGGTCGTGCCTATGTGGCCGCTGACCGGATGCATCTGACCGTCAGAAACGACTGAGCCTGAATTAGAGCATATTGCGTTCATGTGCATTCACGCACCAGGCTCTGACTTTTTATTTATATGCGTATAATATCCGAAAACCGGAGCCACTTTTCGGGAATACGTTCTAAAGCCAGAATTTTGGAGCTTCGGCGGCGGCGTTCCAGCGTTCCTGAGCTTCCAGCCATGCAGTGTCAGCTCTGGCCTGATGCCAGCCGGCGACAAAACCGATGACCGTTGAAACCTCGTTGTTTTGCAAGGATTGCGGAAGCTTCATGGCGACCAGACGGTTCGCCATGGCTACGTCGTTCAAGTAACCGAAGGTATTTTGCAGACGTTTCAAACGCTTGAGGAAGATACGCAGCTCTTCCGGCGCGTAGAGTGAGCGAAAAAACTCAACCGTATAACGCATTTTTTTGAGCGTTTTGCGCAGATCGTGCCGCTGCTCTATCGTGAGGTCCTGCAGGTTCTCTGCCCGTTTTTCGCAAGCCTTCCAGCGTCTGGAGAGGGCATTTCGTGCAAAGGTCTGAACTGGCAAGTCCAATTTCCTGGACCCGCTTAATACCAGGTTCTCTTTCCAGTCCGGGCTGTGTGCGAGTTCTCCCAGTTGGAGCAGGAAGCCGTTGAGTTCTGGTGCGCTCAGCTTTTGTTGCAGTTCAGTCCGGGCTTCTGCATGTGCCAGCCGGATGGCCTCGAAGAGAGGTTCCACGGAATGTCTGTCAGGCAGAAGTGGGATGACAGGTGTGATGATATCTTCTGTCAGAACATCGATATCTCTTTGATTTCCTGCGGTTATTGTCAGTTTTTTTGCAGAGGTGTCAAGTTCAGAGATGGTGGAATTGTCCAGGAACGCGGATTTATAGATGTTAAAAGCACTTCTTAATCTGCGCAGGCCGACACGTAATTGATGTGGTCCTTCGGAGATGTCTTGCTGGAGGACGCAGGAGCGATTGGAGACGATCTGGTTGAGGCATTCGCTGAGGATTTTCCTGAAGGCAGAACCGGCGCTGTCGTCAGGTTTCAGTTTGATGTAGTTGGAGTTGCGTACTTCAGATAGGAGTTCTGGTGGTTCACCAATTGCCAGTCTGTAGCCGATGCCTGCCTTGTTGGTGTTGGAAAACAGGATTGGTCGATCTTTCATGAGCGCGCCTGCCAGTTTGTACAGGCTTTCGACCGATCCCTCCATCAGTTCCAGTTCGACTTCATGGATAGGATGCTCTTTAGACGTTGTTCTGGCTATGCCGGAATCCAGTGCCACTTCAATTTTCGCACCTGTTTTGTCCGTATAATACGTCAAGGTGCGGGTGATGGCGGTCTCGAACAGGATTCCCCACTCTTTGCCCTCCAGCAGAGATAAGAGCTTGTTCTTGATTTCATTGTCAGAAATTGCGTTAAAGTCTGGCTCAATTCCATCAATTGGCAGCTCCAGTTCGACCCTTCTGGAGAGCCCGGATTGCATGCTGCCGCCTTGCTTGATGGTTTGTAGCCAGTTGGTGCCGTTGTGTCGTGTTCGCAGTGAGATACAGGCTTTCCTGAGTATGTGGTCCGGTGTGTCGTAATACACGGAACGGAGACGTGTGACGGACTGCCCGCTGACTGCAAAGCCTTTTCGCGGTTTTGCTATGGTCAGTTGCTCCAGAGTTGCCTCGTCTACAGAAAGCTTAAGCTCAATCTCGTGCATGATTTCCGGACTACCCTATGCACAGCGTGCGAAGTGGAAGCTTGTTCCATCCCACTCTTGTTGATTTTGCGTAATAAACATCTCGCGAACGCATGCCCATGTAAAGAGTGCAAAGCGTCTATGGGAATTTATCAAAGATATAATCCCCATCTGGCAATGACATTATGAGATGTGCCGGATTAATGCCCGTTGGTGGGTTATGCGGTCGTCAGCGGATCCTGCTGGAACAGGTAAGCATCAAAGGCTGGATCATCTACGTCAGATAACTCCAGAAGACGTTTTTTGACGTTTTCAAGGTGTTGCCACATCGCTTGTTTTGCTGCTTGCGGGTCTCTTCGCTTCAGAGCATCAAGGATTTCCTGATGGTCGTGGAGCCATTCCTCGCGGTAGGTGTTGTCGAAGATGCGCTCGTGTAATTTATCCCACATTCTGGAGCGGGTACGCTGTTGCCAGAGGTTTCTGACCATACTGACCAGCACAGAGTTCTGAGTGGCTTCTGTGATGAGCAGGTGGAACTCTTCATCCGCTTCATATCCGCCAGAGCCTTTTGCAAGGTCTTCGCGTTCCCTTTCCAGGGCATCGCGCATGCGCAGGATATCAGCTTTGGTGACCATGGAGGCTGCGAAAGCGGCGACGTTGCTTTCCATAAGCTGGCGTGCCTGAAGGAGCTCAAACGGTCCGGTGTCTTCCAGATATGAGGTGGGAGTAACTTTTTTCGCATCAGGCAGGCGCATTACGTAAGTGCCTGATCCTTTGCGCACATCAACCAGGCCTTCAATCTCAAGCATAATCATAGCATCGCGAAGGAGTGAGCGACTGACATTCATTTCTTCAGAAATCTGGCGCTCTGGCCGCAGACGATCCCCAACCTTGAAGGTTCCGTTGCCTAACTCTTTGCGTAAGACCCCAGCTACTTCCTGATAACGGCGACGCTGACCATCCATTACACTTATTCTCCCATGCCTGCACGGTTTGGCGGATTTTTATTGATTGATACATGCTTAAAATACTAAGTAAACAAAATTTGCAAGCGAGATAAAAGGCCAGAAACTTGCCTTGTTATTCTGGCCTTTCTCATTCCATTAGAGCATGTTTCGATTATATGCATCATGCTCTAACTCCCTATTTTCATGCGTATCCCCGAAAACCGGACCACTTTTCGGGGATACGCTCGAAAAGGTTTGTCGGCTAAATGGTTGGATGTGTGTGGTCAGGGAGCCATCCCTCTCAGATGCTTCCGCTGACCTGTATAAGAGCCTTTTGTTTTTCACCTGAGGTAAATTAATCTATTAAATCAACATAATTGGAAATGATAATTATTCGGCTTTGCAAAGGAGCTGTCCAAAATTGATCTGAACTCTTCCGGGGATGATTGAATTGGTCAACCGAATGACAGTTTATAACAACTCAGCCGCTGAGGTTTTCTTCCAAGGCTGAATTGATGATGTTAGTTCATGTTCTTCGGTTTCCAGCGCCTCAACAGCATTGCGTTAGTCACTACAGAGACAGAACTCATGGCCATGGCAGCTCCTGCGATGACAGGAGAGAGCAATCCCAGTGCCGCCAATGGAATGCCGATGATGTTGTAGATGAAGGCCCAGAATATATTTTGTCTTATTTTTCTGAGGGTTGACCTGGAGATGTCCAGTGCTGCCGTAATCGTCTTTGGCTCGGAGCGCATGAGTGTTATGCCTGCGGTTTCAAGTGCAACATAAGCACCAGACCCCATCGCGATGCCAAGGTCAGCAGCTGCCAGAGCAGGGGCATCGTTGACGCCGTCCCCGACCATTGCAACCCTATAGCCTTGTTCTTTCAAAGCATTTACGATCAGGTTCTTACTGTCAGGCTTAACGCGTGCCTGGAACTCGTCAATGCCAACCAGATCTGCGATATTTTTTGCCGCCAACTCTGTGTCACCTGTGATCATGACTGTACGAATGCCCTGATTTTTCAGGGTTTTAATGGCTTCCCGGGCAGAGTCCCGTGCCTGATCAACAAAGGCGAGGACGCCGATGGCACGGTCTCCGAGTGCGACTGTAACAGCAGTTTTACCTGAGGATTCATAAGTCTTTATAAGGCCATCACCCATCATGGATGGGGTGACATTCAGGTCTTTCATCAGCGCTGCGTTGCCGATAGAGATCTGCTGTCCGGTGAGTTCTGCAATGAGGCCCTTGCCGGGGATAGCTTTGATGGAGCGTGGGCGGGTGAGCTTGAGATTACGCTCCTCCGCTGCGCGGATAAGCGCACTGGCAAGTGGGTGCTCACTGCCCAGATGGATGCTGGCAGCGATTGTCAGCAGACGATCGTCATTGCGGTCAAACGCCTGAGCATCCGTCAGAACTGGCTTGCCGACGGTGAGTGTGCCAGTCTTGTCGAAGAGAATGGTATCAACTGTATGGGCACGTTCCAGCGCTTCGATATCGCGGATAAGTATGCCAGCCTTTGCAGCAGCGCTGGTGCCTGCGATAAGTGCTATTGGGGTAGCAAGTCCCAGTGCGCAAGGGCAGGCGATGACGAGGACGGCGACGGACGCGCTGACGGCTGTTGTGACATCGCCGGAGTAAAGCATCCAGCCAGCAAAGGTTGCCAGGGCGATCAGTACAATAACGGGAACAAAAATAGCGGAGATTTTATCGACTAATTTCTGCACCGGTGCCCTGGAGGCCTGAGCACCTTCAACAAGGCGGATAATCTGGGCTAAGCGGGTTGATGCAGCAAGGGCTGTGGTGCGCACAAAGATTGCACCGGCTCCGTTGATTGTTCCACAGGTTACCTGATCACCCTTGTTTTTATGCACGGGAAGGTTCTCGCCAGTGAGCATAGATTCATCCAGCTCGCTCTCGCCCTCTTCAATCAGGCCATCGGTTGGAACGCGTTCTCCCGGCTTGATAACAATGTAGTCCCCAAGCCGCAGATCTGAGATTCTGGTGGGGATAAATTTGTCACCAACGATCTTGTTGGCTGTGGTTGGACGTAAAGCAATGAGGGAGCGAACGGCAGCGGTTGTGAATCTTTTTACCCGCATTTCCAGATACTTACCCATCAAAATGAGGGTAAGGATGACAGCGGATGCTTCAAAATAGAGGTCCGTTGCCTGCATCTGCCCGGCGAAGAAGACGTTATAAACGCTATACAGATAAGCGGCTGATGTACCCAGCGAGACGAGGGTATCCATGTTGGCACCACCATGGCGCAGCGCTGCAAACGCACCTTTGTAGAATCGCACTCCGACGAAAAGCTGGATCGGCGTTGCTAATGCAAACTGCAGCACGCCAGGGACCTCGTGCTGCACGCCAAAAGCCTCCAAAAACATTGGAATAACCAGGGGAATTGCAAGCAGCGTTGATAGCGTTAAAAGTTGAAAGGTTTTGCGTTCTTTTGCGTCACTATGTGCTTCGCGCTCCTCAAAAGCCTTCTTTGTTGCTTCTGCCTCGTCCCGGCGCTCTTTTGCGTCAAAGCCAGCGGTGGAGACCACATCAACCAGATCGATTGCGGCGACCTGCGGCAGGTGTTCCACCTCTGCCGTTTCAAGCGCGAAGTTGACGGTGGCCCTGACCACACCCTCGGTTGCCTGAAGGGTCTTTTCCAGGCGAGACGCGCAACCTGCACATGTCATTCCGGTGATGTCGAGTTTGACGGTTTGGGCTGCGGAGGCTGAGTGTGCGTTCATCAGAGCTATCTTCTGTTGCCGAGTTCGGACCTTCAGGACTTATTACCAATGGTGAGGGCAGGTCAAGAGGTTGCAGAGACGGTGAGTACGCAAGCTTACTTATGTGAGGTAGTGTTGCTGTGATCCTGATCAAGGCGGAGATCGCTAGTTGATCAGTTTTGTAGAAAACAGAGGTAGGTTTCTTCTCTGTTTGCTTCATTCCCGGGCTTTTGTGCAGGATGGTGCCTTGTGGATAGTCACGTAGTGGGAAGGAACAGAGCGGGCTTTAGGGGCATACCGGCAGGAGTGAGGTGATTTGTGTGATCTCTTTTGACGGGACTGGCAGGCTGGCGCATTCTAGGAGAAGGGATTTTCCGGTTGGTCGCACCGGGAGAAGGCACCTTTCTTCACAGACTGCCCGATAAGGGCTTGCTCCTGCTTGCGTCTGGAACAGGTAAAGAGCTGGCTGGGTGCCGGTGTCAGCCTGGCAGTTGTTTGCCTGAAAGCGTGTCCGCCAGAAGGTCGAACACCAGGCGGATGCGCTTTGAGGTGTGCAGCTCCCGGTGGGTTGCCAGCCAGAAGGGCACGACGAATGGCTTGAACCCTGGCAGCACCTGTTCCATCTCCGGAAACTTTTCGGCGATATCCTTGATCATGACGATGATACCGAGACCATTTCTGGCGAATTCCCATCCCACCAGACCGCTTGCTGTTGTTTGTCTGAAGTTGTTTTCTCTGAGCAAGAGGCCTGTTTCTGTGAAGTACCTGAGGAAGCGATCTGGTCTGTCGAAGGCTATGAACTCGTGGTTTGCCACGTCACTGGCCGATTGCGGCCGCCCTTTGCGGTCCAGATAGGTTTTGCTGGCATAAAAGTGTGCAGTGGTTTCTCTTACAAGCCTTGCGGTCAGGTCTGGTTGTTCCGGGCGGACATGGCGGATGGCGATATCTGCTTCGCGTTGCTGCAGGTCACTGACGGAGTTAGTTGCTATGATCTCCACGTGAATTGCAGGTGCAATCTCGCGCAGTTGCTTCAGAATTGGGGTGAGGATGAAGGCTGAGGCGGTGTCGCTTGCGCTGATGCAGACGGTTCCGTCAATTTCCTGAGACTGGCCAGAAGCTGTCAATGAAATGCGGCTGGCGGCCTCTCCCATTGATTTCACATGCTCCAGGAGTTCAAAACCAGCCTGTGTAAGGGTGAGAGAGCGACCAGCCCGCTCAAACAGTGTTACGCCGAGTGCGTCTTCCAGTGCGCTGACTTGTCTGCCAAGTGTAGGTTGGGTGAGGCCAAGGGCCCTTGCAGCAGCAGAAAGGGAGCCTTCCTCGGCGGTGACAAGGAAAGCGCGGGCCTGATTCCAGTCGAACGAGACGCTCTGCCAATTCATACATATTTGTATACCTCAACTGCGAATTTTGGCAATTTGTTTTAAGAATGTGTATGGGTACACTACGGGAAATGGAGGGTTTTGGATGCAAAATTCCGCAGGATTTTGGGACAGGCGTGCGCCAGGATATGTGGCGCGACCAATGAAAGATGTTGCTTCCTATGAGAAGGCAATGGACCGTGTGCGTTCATATCTCACCACAGAGCAAGAGGTGTTGGAGCTTGGATGTGGCAGTGGTGCGACGGCGAGGCTCTTAGCCAGGCATGTCAGGCAAGTGACTGCCAGCGATATTTCCGGTAAAATGATTGAGTTTGGGCGTGAAAAAGCGTGGAACGACGGCATTGAGAATGTAAGTTTTGTGCATACTTCTGCAGAAACTCTGGCCCTTGATGGCAGGACCTATGATGTGGTGATGGCATTTAATGTGATTCACCTGATCAAAGGTCCGGCTGATGCAATCAATCAGGTACAGCGACTTGTGAAGCCCGGTGGTCTGCTCATTTCCAAGACGCCATGCCTGGGCGATTCCGCCTTCTACTGGCGCTGGCTGATCAATGTGATGCGTGTTGTGAGGTATGCGCCTTATGTGACCTACTTCAGGCAAGTGGACCTGGGGCGCCGGATTGAACAGGCAGGCTTCAAGATTCTTGAGACAGGCAATTATCCGGCATCGCCAATGGGACGTTTCATTGTCGCCCGTAAGATCTAGGGAAACTTACAGGTCAATTCATGCAATATGCCTTTGTGGTCAGAGCCGTAGCAGGGGCGGAGAAAGGTCTCTCCGCCCCTGCTGCCAAGACCTGGTAGATGCGCATGGAATACGTGCCCTGGTTCTGTTGCAAACTTATTTGGGTCGTGCGCAACATGTGGTTGATTGTCTGCAATATAACGGCGGTGTAACCCTTCATTGAGGATTGCTGCTGTGTTCAGTTTCAAAGGAAGCCACTACCCCAAAGACGCGATACTGTAGGCGTTTTTCTTTTACGTTCGCTACCCGTTTTCCTGCCGCTACAGGATTGAAGTGGTTCACATAATCAAAAAGGGCAACCGGGACAGGAAGGTGTGCCGGCCTTTCGTCAGTTTATGGCGCTCGCAGGATAGCTGTGCCCGTTCCACAGGTCTGGTCTGACCACCTCTAAAATTTGCGAGAGAACCGATGCGATGGGTTGCCAACGTAAAATTTGCCAGCAAATCCTTGATCAGGAAGCCGATTGCCGGATTGCACTGAGAAACAATCAGGGACGTTTGCGTGAGGACGTCGATCCTTTCTCTTATGAGCACCCTGAGCGTGGGACCGGAACCGGTTTCCTCACCAAAAGCTAGACATTGATGGTGGACACGGACCATAGAGACGCGAAAATATACGCTCTGCTCCGATGTACAGAAGCTCAGGGACAGACACCAGCGGCAGCTCTGAAATCGGTGTGATGATGGAATACAAACCCGATATCAGAGGGAAAACCGAAATCGCGGGGCTGTTCTGATTGCCTCATTTGAGGGCAGCTCCAGGAGCATGGCAAAATATATCCGCTACCATTGACAACCAGGGTTGATGCATCAAGCCCTGTAAGGTTTTCATGCATCAACCCTGGCGTTCATAGCGTCATGCAAGGGTCGATTTTTCAACCCTTGCGGACTATGCCACTAGAATTTATAGGTAAAGTCAGCCTCCACAATATGGGTTGTGGATTCATTGCCATACAGCCCATTGTAACCTGCACTCAGGGCTACATTTTCCGCAATATGGAAATCCAGGTCGATTTCGGTCTCCAGGGCGTTTCTTGAGATCGACGCACCGTCAATGTTGAAACCAGAACTGTTATTCAGGAAAAGACGGGCCTCCGGCGTTGTATCGCCATAGGCATAGCGCCAGCTCAGCGCCGTGTTGAGGCTAACCCAGTCCTGCAGTGTAAAGGATGTGCGCATGCCCAATGTGGTGAACGCTGTCCCGACCCGTTCGGATTTCTTTCTCAGGGCAGCACTGCCGCCGTCTTCGGTAAATCCATCTGTATCGACACTGATATAGGAGGTTCCGACAAAGGGCTCCAGATTGATCTGCCCATATAACGGGATCTCATAATTAGCCTCGGCAGATAATTGCCAGCCTTCCCCATCGTACTCCCCATGTT
>CANNAV010000022.1 GCA_947502585.1 uncultured Pseudovibrio sp. | reverse complement strand
ACTGTTTCGGAGATATTCGGTGTTTTTGCCGAGAAAACTACATTGCAATATTCGGGTTTTGGAGGGGCCGGAGTATATCCCTAGTTATATGTTGTAATAAATTTCTTATTTATTGGTATATATTACACTTAATTGCGTGAGGAATGACATCATATTAAATTAAAGTACATTAATGCTTCTGTTGCCCGGTGTATCAAGTATTGCGTGGAGGGCGTGTGTATGAAGTTATTTGCGCCTCTTATTCCTGGGGTTGTTGCCGTTGGGTTGTTGAGCGGAACAAGCCACGCGATGTCTCTCAGGGACGCTGTCAGCCTTACTGTCTATAGCAACCCCGAAATTGGTGAAGCGGTTTTTGACCGTAATGCTATTGGTTTTGAGCTCAGACAGGCCAAAGGCGAATGGTTGCCGCGCCTTGATTTTGAATTTCGCGGGGGGGGAGAGTGGACAGATCGCAGTTTTACCCGTCAGCAGAATCAGTTCTTTTATGGTCCTTATGAAGTGAAAGCGACGGGTCGGCAAAAGCTTTTCGATGGATTTGCTACTACCTATGAGATTGAACGTCAGCGAGCTCGTCTGGATGCCACGTCTTTCAGAGTTTGGGAACGTGCTGAGTTCATCGGTCTCAGTGCGGTACGTGCCTATGTGGAAGTTTCCCGCCTTTTTGAAGTGAAACAGTCTGCTCGACGCAATATTGCCTATCACTCCAAGGTCGCCTCGGATATGCGGGCAGGGCTGTCCCGCGGGGTTGTTTCCGTTGCTGATGTGCAGCAGGCCAGTGAGCGGGTGTTTGCTGCGCGGCTTGTATTGCAGGAGGTTGTTGAAGAGCTTGCACTTGCAGAAGCGGTGTTCATTGAGGTCGTGGGCAAGCCAGTGGGGAGTTTGGTAGACGTCCCCAGTGTCTCGCAGCGTATTCCTGACACACTCCCTGATGTTTTGAATGTGGCGCGGCTCAATAATCCCCTGATCGCATTGCGTAAGGCTAATGTGGATGCCGCGAATGCACAGATCAGGATTGCAGAAGCAGAATATTATCCGAGATTGGATCTGGAGCTTTCCTCGCGTGTTGGTGAAAACCTGAACGGATTTCCCGGCGTCAACAATCAGGCTGCTGCGCTTGTAGTGATGCGTTGGAATCTTTTTAACGGCAACATCACAAAGAACAGACGTGCTGAGCAGGTTGAACGTGCCGGTGAGGCGCGGATGAGAACAGTGCGTGCTTTTCGTGAAGTTGAACGGGAAACGCGAACTTCATGGATCCGGCGTGTGGAACTTTCCAAGCAGCTTGCGATCATCAAAAAACAGCTTGCAGCATCGCAGCAACTTCTCATTTCATACGAAGGTCAGTTTTCTGTCGGGCAACGAACACTGCTGGATGTTCTGGATACGCAAAACACAGTCTTTTTTACTGAAGTCTCCGAAATATCTGCCCGTTATGCGCAAACCTTTGCAAACTACCGGTTGCTGGCAGCAATGGGCGGTTTGCTGGAGGCGTTTGATGTTCAATCTCCTGCCCACCGCAAGTTGCGCGATGGTGAGGAAACAAAGGATTGGTTGCCGGGTGTTTCAGCTGTAGCGCGACAATCTGGGTGAGAAGAGCGCGTCAATATGAGAATCCCTAGTCGCGATGTTTGTGACGATGGACCGTTATTTTGTCGCGATCAATAGGTTTTGGCTGTTGATCAGCATGCAAACTCACCCACTAGGTGGGTCAATTTTACATGCTGATCAACTTCCTTTTCGAAATAATGCGGAAAGCCCTTTGGAGCCAACTTCATTGCAGCCAGCGAAGCCCCAGGAAGCGGTATTTCTCTTACGCTGGATTCCGTCTTTAACGCGCGATCCGGGCGAAAACGGGTTTTGCCTATTCAAGTAACAAATGCACCGGGCTTTAGTATTTGTCCTTGTATCCACTCCTTAGGGAATGAAGGCACATTATTCTGTTGTGATTTAGGGGGTGGGAAAACTCAGGTTTCGAAATGGGATTTTTCGGTCTTCTTCCCCATTCCATTCATAATATTTCTTATAGAGCTTGCGCATATTTCCAAGATCACGACTTCCAGAGCTACCAGAAAGAGGCTCATTACCGCTCTATCCGGTAACGCGGCCTTGACAGCAGTTATAAAACTGCAACGCATCTTCTCGCGTGATCTCTTCCAGATCCTTATCACCAACCACTTTGATAAAGTTATTGGATGCCCGGCTTTTGACCTTCCCGTAACTCTCTTTTTGCTTTTCACTCATGCCCTTTTGTTCGGTTGGGGCGATCTCTTCAAGATAGATCCGCATAGCCTTAGAAACCTTCACACCAGGTTTCTTCACCGTACCTAGCAAAGCTTCAGCATCTGCCTTAAGACTTGCCTCCGGCCGCTTTGCCAGCGTCAACGCACGGGCTACCAAATCACCTATGGCGCTTCTTCAATCCCGTAAGCAGGCTTAAACACAAAACCAAGGGCAAGCGCTCTATGCTGCGCTGCCTTATAACGCATATCCGCAATGTCAAGTATATCGCTGCCACCGCCTTGCAGAGGCAATCAATACAGCCGATCAGCTTCTGCCAGTGCACCACGCCTAGCGCGTGCTACACCAATTGAGGACGTTTCAGGAGAGATTTCCAGCTTGCCGCACAAATCCAAGTGCGCAACCTTCTTAGGTACTCGCCGCACATAGTGCCAACGGCTGACACGCAACTATAAGTATCTGTCAGATCCTTCCAATACATCTCCCAATTTATAAAAGCAGGGCAGTTTGTAGGGCAATTGTGGGATTTCGCAAACCCCTAAAGTAAAAAACGGCGCTTTGCTTAATGATATCAATCTCTTAGAAAAGCGCCGAATGGTGCGGGCGGTGGGAGTCGAACCCACACGGGCATTCGCCCAACAGATTTTAAGTCTGGTATGTCTACCATTCCATCACGCCCGCATCTGGCGTTGTTCTTCAATTTTCAGTTTCGGGCCTATGCCGGACCTGAATACGGTCTCTTCGCCACAGCTCCTTGTTCCGTATGCGTTTTACCGCACTGACATGAGGATTTAAAGTCTGCTGTGTATAGCAACTCCACCACGACCGCTTTCATCAGGCACCTGACTACACGAGCAAACCGCATTCGTGCAAGTACCTCTTTTCCGTTATCCAAGACGTTCCTATGGCTTCCCCCTGTTTGAGCAAAACCGTAAAGGATAGTATCTCAACGTGAGCCATGGAATGCAACGGGCTTCACAAAATGCGTGCGCAGTTGAGGATTTGAGCTACTTTTTTCTATCCCTGTTAAAAAATCGCGATATATGTGGGAAAAACGAATTGACTCCGTGGAATGCCCCTAAAAAAATAGGAGAAGCTTCTACGGAGAAGCAGGGCTTGCTAGCAAGCATAACGATATTTACAGTTCCCCATGATGTAATCTGCGTTCGTCCCTGCGCGAAACGGAACAAGGAAAATACGGGAAAATGATTGACTATGTAGACGCTGCTAACGCGCCCAGGAAAAATACCGGCCAGATCAAGATCTACAGTCAGGAAGATTTCGAAGGTATGCGCAAAGCAAGCCAGATGACTGCACTGTGCCTCGACGCGCTTGTGCCACTGGTGCAACAGGGCGTCACAACGCAGGAAATCGATGATTTCGTTTTCAGGTTTGGCAAGGAGCGCGGTGGTGTTCCGGCAACACTGAACTATCGTGGTTTCAGCAAGTCCTGCTGTACGTCAGTCAACCGTGTCATCTGTCACGGCATTCCTGATTCTAAGAAAAAACTGAAAGAAGGCGACATTGTCAACATCGACGTCACCTACGTCGTTGATGGCTGGCACGGCGACAGCTCCCGCATGTATCCGGTTGGCAAACTTAAGCCAGCCGCCAGACGCCTGATCAAGGTCACCCATGAATCTTTGATGCGCGCACTGGAAGCTGCCAGGCCTGGCAATACCACGGGCGATATTGGCCACGCGATTCAGGAATACGTGGAATCAGAGCGTTGCTCCGTTGTTCGCGATTTCTGCGGCCACGGCGTAGGTAAACTGTTCCACGACATGCCAAACATATTGCACTACGGCCAGAAAGGTTCGGGCATTGAGCTGAAGCCGGGCATGATCTTCACAATCGAGCCTATGGTGAATCTTGGAAGGCCAGATGTGAAAGTGCTGAAAGACGGATGGACGGCTGAAACAAAAGACAAAACCCTGTCTGCTCAGTTTGAGCATTCCATCGGCATCACTTCAACAGGTTGCGATATCTTCACAACATCACCGACTGGTCTGTTCAACCCAATGGAACCGGAAACAAGATCCGCTACCTGACCGCACCAAGTAAGGAGGGGGAATGAAACAAACCAGTTTCGGGTTTCATGAGGTAACTCCCTCTCCTCAGGAGCAGGCACCAAACGTGCCTGCACCCCAGAGCCAGATCCCCCTGGGCGAAACGGAACCTCTCCCGGTTTCGCCATCTGCCAGGCAAAGCAAATCCCCCAAACCAGCGGCCAAACACTATCACGGCCACCGCGCACGCCTGCGCGAACGGTTTGAGGAAACAGGCCTGGACGGCCTTCAAGCCTACGAATTGCTGGAGATGCTCCTCTTTTCCTCAATCAAACAGGGCGATACCAAACCGCTGGCAAAAGCACTGCTGGCCCGGTTTGGCTCCTTCGCGCAAGTCTTGGCAGCTCCAAAGCAACGGCTGGAAGAAGTACCCGGATGCGGACCACGCACAGCAAGTTTCATCAAGGAAATGCAGGCTGCATCTATTCTCTACGCTAAAGCACAGGTTGTAGAACACGATCCCCTCTCCTCCTGGAGCAAAGTTCTGGAATATGTACGCGCGGCTATGGCGCATAATGACAAAGAAGAGTTCCGCATCCTGTTTCTGGACAAAAAAAACCGCCTCATCGCAGACGAAGTTCAGCAGACCGGAACAGTTGACCATACGCCGGTTTATCCCCGCGAAGTCGCAAAGCGCGCGTTGGAGTTATCAGCCTGCGCTGTCATTCTGGTTCACAACCACCCCTCAGGCGACCCGACACCATCCCGTCAGGATATTGAAATGACAAATAAAATTTCAATTACATTAGAGCCTTTGGGAATAGTTCTGCACGATCACATCATCATAGCAGGGTCAGGTCATGTAAGCTTCAAAGGCCTTCAACTCATCTGAGCGGACCCCAGCAGCAGAGCACTGTTTTCATGGAATTCCCAGGTGCTCGATAAAACGCGCCGTCTGTACAGGCTCACTCAAGCAAAATCCCGGAACATAAGCATAGGAAAGTACGTTTGCGCATACAATCAAGAGTTTTGAAGGCAGCATGAGTAAATTGCCGATGGCGGGACAACCAAGTTCGAAAGCTCCCATTACTTCAGCAGTATTGGGGAGTGCTTTCGGCAATACGATTATACGAGGCAAAAAAGTCGGAGCCCGATTGATGGCTTTGCTTATCCTGTGTGTTGTATCCGCAGCTTTAGCTGTTGGGTATCTGGCATTCTACTGGTCAACCCAGCGTGCGCTCGATTTTGAAGTTGATAAAGAAATTCGCCTCGTGCAGAGCAACCTCAAAGTTTTCCGCAATGGGCTGGCAAATGAAGCAGAGCGCATCGCCATCTCCAACAAGGCCTACGCGTCCGTCCTTTCAGAAGAGACCAGCATCCTGCTGGATGATGATCTGACGCTGACCCCAAGTACACGTAGTGACCGTGATATCTTCGTTATCCTCAACAAGGATATGAAGCCACTCTATACCTATCGTCGCGATCTGCCATGGCACAGTGAGGTCTTTGAAGATCAGCTTCGTGGCCAGCTGGAGGCCACACTGTCAGAGTTGGAAACACGGTCCCATACGAAGCAAACACAATTCCGTGTACCGGAACCACTGCGCAGCCATGCCCCTTTGGCATTGAGCTTGCGCGATGTTGTTCTGGTCGATGGAGCAATCGGCCTTGCAACAGTAGCGGCGATCACCCCGTCAACGGCTCCTCCAAAAGGCATGCCGACGGTTGCCGGGTATCTTCTCTGGGTACGTTCACTGGACATCCGGTCAATCAGATCCTTTGAGGAATCAACAGGCCTGTCGGAAATGTTCATTACGGTCAACAAACCACAGGCTGACTTCCAGCGCGTCTCCCTGCCGTTGCTCCGCCGGAACGGTGAGATCATTGCCAACCTGAGTTGGAAAACCACCGCAGCTTCCGGTGCAATCTACACCAGCTCATCGCCTTATTTTCTGGGAACCATCGCTGCCATCCTTCTCGTGACGGTGCTCATTCTGTTTCGCTACGTCAAGATGACAGATCGCATCTTGCAAAATGAAGCAGATGCAACACACGCAGCACTCCACGATGCTTTGTGCGGGCTTCCCAACAGAACCTGGTTCGAGATTTTTGCAGCCGATGTGCTGCGACGCGATCGTCAAAAGCAACGCATAACCGGCATTGTATTTCTGGACCTGGACTACTTCAAACAGATCAATGACAGCCTGGGGCACTCCATCGGCGATGAAGTCATCAAGCTGGTTGCCGAGCGCCTGAAAGTGTCGATCAACATGGAAGACCGGGTTGCACGCGTCAGCGGAGATGAGTTCCTTATAGTGCTGGCGCACCGCACCAGCGTGGAAGAGATCATCGAAACCTGTATGTACATCGAGAAGGTGCTCTCCGATGCCTTCGGGGTTGAAAAACACAAAATCCTGACCACAGCAAGCATGGGCGTCTCACTCTCCCCCTCGCATGGTCACAATCTGACAGAACTTTTGCGCAGAGCAGATATTGCGCTTTATCAGGCGAAAAAGCTGGGACGTGGCCGTTATGTGCTCTTTGAGAAGGGGATGGAGGACACCCTGCAGGTCTTTCGCGAAATCCAGGAGGACATCAAACGCGCACTCAACGCCAACGAGTTCCAGAACTACTACCAGCCGATCATGGGCAGCACAGGCAAGAACATTCTGGCAGCCGAGGCTCTCATTCGCTGGAACCATCCGAAAAAGGGCCTTTTACCACCAGCAGCGTTTTTGCCAGTGGCTGAGGAATCCATGCTCATCAATCGTATTGGGGAATGTGTTCTGGAAAACGCAATCAAGGATGGCGCAACCCTGGCTGATGTCACCATGTGCGTGAACATCTCTCCAACCCAGCTGCGTCACCCGGAATTTCCTGAACTGGTCAGCACGTTGCTGGAGAAATATCAGCTGGAGCCAAATCGCCTTGAGCTGGAAGTCACCGAAGATGTTCTCATCAACTACTCCGAGACAGTAGTTGAGGTCATTGAGCGCCTTCGTAATTTCGGCGTGAAAATCGCGCTGGATGATTTCGGAACGGGCTTCTCCTCTCTCAGTTACCTGCATCGCGATTTGTTCGACAAGATCAAGATTGATCGCTCCTTCATCAATGGTGCAGTAACTGATACCAAAGCCAGAGAAATTCTGGCAAGCTCAATCACTCTGGGATTACGCCTTGGCATGGATGTGTGTGTGGAAGGTGTTGAAGAAGAAGAGCAGAAAGAACTTCTGCTCACAATGGGTTGCCCGATGATGCAGGGTTATCTGTTCTCCCGTCCGATCCCGCTTGGTAAATTCCGCCTGTGGCGGGGTGGCATGGATGAGGAGATGGAACGTAAGCCGCGTAAAATCAGAGTGGGCGCAGCAGAGTAACCTGCGCCCTTCCCGCCCGGTTGTAACCACAGACTGATGCGCGTTCCGTTTGATTGATTTCAGTCAAACGAAAAGACTTCGCTCAAAATATAGATGTCAGAGCGTTAAGCGCGAATACGAATGAACGCAACACACTCTAGTTTTCAGAAAAGCTCTTCCAGAGCGCAGCAAACGTCTCGCTGGTTTCCTGCCTAAAAGCAAAAGGCCGCCTGGCTGCTTCATCCCAGTGCACACCGGCAGTTCGCAGAACACTCACGCCTTGTTGCCCGAACTGAACCTTTAGCTGATCCACCAGCCACGCCTTCACCTGACCATGGCGTTGAGCTGCAAGCCCGCCATCAGCATGCAGTGCAAGGTAATGGCTTTCGCTGGCATCAATCAGTTCGCCAGGCCCTTTGTTTTCCGGCACGCTCAACATCAGCACAGGAACGCTCCAGTTCCTTCGCTTCGCACTTAAACTCATAGCCCCTTCCACGTCCGCACGGGCGCGGCTGGCAACGTCACCCATATCAGCCTTGGTCACGCAGATAATATCCGGCAGTTCCATGATGCCCGCCTTCATGAATTGCAGACTGTCGCCGGACCCCGGCTGAATACAAAGAACACAGGTATCGGCCACAAGAGCCACATCAGCCTCAGATTGTCCGATACCAACGCTCTCTACGATCACACGGTCCATCACTGCCCGCATCAGGATCACCGCCGCAATAGCATGATCAGAAAGCCCGCCAAGCCGGTCACGCGCCGCCATGGAGCGCACAAAAATCTTCTTGTCTTCCGGATCAGTAGAGAGCCGTGTCCGGTCACCCAGCAAAGAGCCCCCGGTCACCTGGGAGGAGGGATCAACCGCAATCACACCGACGCTTTTATCGGCGCGGCGATACTCCAAAATCATTGCATTTGTCAGGGTAGACTTCCCAACACCGGGAGGTCCGGTCAGTGCGATCACGTGCGCAACCGGATTTTGCAAAGCCTCATCCAGTAAAGAGATCAATTGAGGATGTCCCTCATAACTCTCAATAGCGCTGAGCAAACGTGCAAGAGCGGGCTTGCCGCCGACTCTCAGATCTTCCAGATTGGCAGGTGCCGACTCAGGCCAGCTCCTGCCTTTTTTCACAAAGCCACTCACCCCTTGTTCCGCTGAGCCAACACAGCCTGAGCAGCAGCAAGACGAGCAACCGGAACACGGAACGGAGAACAGGACACGTAGTTCATACCAACAGATTCGCAGAAGGCGATGGAGGCTGGATCACCACCATGCTCACCACAAATCCCGAGTTTAATATCAGGTTTGGTCTTCCGTCCATTCGTGGCAGCAAGCTTCACCAACTGGCCAACACCGTCCACATCCAGAGAGACAAACGGATCTTTCTCCATCACCTTCCGTTCCTGATACTTACCCAGAAACGACGCAGCGTCATCACGCGAGATGCCAAAGGTGGTCTGCGTCAGATCGTTGGTGCCGAAGGAGAAGAATCCAGCAGACGCCGCAATTTCTTCAGAAAGCAGCGCGGCCCGTGGCAGCTCAATCATGGTCCCGACACAATACTCGGGTTTTTCACCCAGTTCCCTGGCCACAATTTCAGCCGTATCGTCAATGCTCTGGCGAACGATATCAAGTTCACTCTTCAGGCCAACCAGCGGAACCATAATCTC
Source organism: uncultured Pseudovibrio sp. (assembly GCA_947502585.1). GTDB lineage: Bacteria > Pseudomonadota > Alphaproteobacteria > Rhizobiales > Stappiaceae > Pseudovibrio. Next base: position 32,479 of record CANNAV010000022.1, on the reverse strand, counting down.
AGGTACCACCCTGCGGCCATGGCGTCTGGAAACATCAAGAGCCGCTTCAAAGATTGCCCGCGCCTGCATCTCCGCAATTTCCGGATAGGAAATCAGCAAGCGACAGCCACGATTGCCCAGCATCGGGTTGAACTCTTCCAGTTCTTCCGCGCGTTCACGCAGCTCTTCCCGGTCAATGTCCATCTGCTTGGCGACTTCTGCAATGTCTTCTTCCGTTTTAGGAAGGAACTCATGTAATGGCGGGTCAAGCAAACGAATGGTGACCGGGCGATCAACCATCAGCTCAAAGATATCAATAAAGTCCTGACGCTGGATCGGAAGCAACTTCGCAAGCGCAGCTTTACGCTCCTTCACTGTGTCAGACAAGATCATCTCACGCACCGCAAGGATACGCTCGCCTTCAAAGAACATATGCTCGGTACGGCACAGACCAATGCCTTCAGCCCCAAAAGAAAGCGCAACCTTCACATCGGCAGGTGTTTCTGCATTAGTGCGAATGTTCATACGCCGGATGTCATCCGCCCATTCCATCAGCTTCCTGAAGTCACCGGAAAGCTCAGGATCCTGCATCTGAACCTTACCAGCAAGCACCTGGCCGTTGCCGCCATCAATGGTGATTGTATCACCCTTGTCAAAGCTGCGACCATCAACCGTCATGATCTCGTTGCGGGCATCCACACGGATGGTTCCGGCACCGGCCACACAAGGTTTCCCCATACCACGCGCAACAACAGCGGCGTGACTGGTCATGCCGCCACGTGTTGTCAAAATGCCTTCAGCAGCATGCATGCCATGAATATCTTCAGGGCTGGTCTCTGTACGAACCAGAATAACAGCTCGGCCATTGGCCTTTTCTGTTTCAGCATCGTCAGAGTTAAACACGATCGCACCGCAGGCAGCACCTGGAGAGGCTGGTAAACCAACAGTCAGCTCATCCCGTTCGCTGGTCGGATCAATGGTTGGGTGCAGCAGCTGATCAAGAGAAGACGGCGCAATACTCGCAACGGCTTCTTCCCTGGTGATCAGGCCGCTCCCGGCCATATCAACCGCAATTTTCAGCGCAGCTTTCAGCGTCCGCTTACCGTTACGGGTCTGAAGCATCCAAAGCTTGCCGTGTTCAACAGTAAACTCCAGATCCTGCATGTCACGATAATGGTTCTCCAGTCTGTCACAGACAGCCTGGAACTCTGCAAACACCTCAGGCATGATTGCTTCAAGCGATGGTTTTTCAGAATGCGCCTCAACCCGGGCTTTCTCGGTGATGTCCTGCGGCGTACGAATACCCGCAACAACATCCTCGCCCTGCGCGTTGACGAGGAACTCGCCATAAAGCGCATTTTCCCCGGTAGACGGATTACGTGTAAAGGCCACACCGGTTGCAGAGTTCTCACCGGTGTTGCCGAACACCATAGCCTGAACGTTCACAGCAGTGCCCCAGTCCTGCGGGATATCGTGCAGGGCGCGGTAGGTCTTGGCCCGTGGAATCATCCAGCTCCTGAACACGGCGCTGACCGCGCCCCAGAGCTGCTCTTCAGGATCTTCAGGAAAGGGACGGCCAAGCTCTTCTTCCACCTTGTCCTTATAAGCCGCGACGATCTGTTTCCAGTCATCACCGGTCAGGTCGGTATCAAGGGAGTAGTCATGCTCATCTTTGAAATCCTCCAGTATTTCCTCGAAGTGATCATGGTCTACGTCCAGCACCACATCAGAGTACATCTGGATGAAACGACGATAGCTGTCATAAGCAAACCGGTCATCCTTCGAATCCTTAGCCAACGCTTCTACAGTCCGGTCATTCAGCCCCAGATTCAGCACCGTATCCATCATGCCGGGCATAGAAACACGGGCACCGGAGCGCACAGACAACAGCAGCGGTTTGCTTGTGCTGTTAAATTCACGCTCTGTCAGCTCTTCAACTGCAGCAATTGCAGCATGAACCTGCTCTTTGAGCTCAGAAGGATACTGCTGGCCTTCGGCATAATAGTGCGTGCAAACTTGCGTTGTAATGGTAAATCCCGGTGGGACAGGCAATCCCAGTCTGCTCATTTCAGCAAGATTAGCCCCCTTGCCGCCCAGCAGCTCCTTCATAGAAGCCTCGCCCTCAGTCTTGTTTTCTCCAAAGATGTAGACCCACTTGGTCATGACACCCCCCTTTATTGAGTGAGACATTAACCAATCTCACCTGGGATTACACCACTGCATGCTATCTGCAATGAACCGGCACATTATAGCAAGAGACTCAGACCTCGACCTTAGTGCTATTACATAAATACTTATGATTTCTTGTGAAATTTCAATATACTTACTTATCCGCAGATACTTGAAAAAATTTAGGTTCAATTGGAAGGATGTTCGGATACACTTAACAACACGCGGCGAGTTATCCGGCTGCTATAAAAACGCCATTCCTGGCTACTAAAAGTTTGATGCAATATTGAGTCGCAATCGGCTCTCAATGAGAGACATATATGACCCTGACAAGCTATTTTGCGCTGCTCTGCTCCAATTCTGCTTCTGTTCAGAACAATGGTCGTATGACCTGGCATTCTGTCAATAAAAACAGAACTTCAAAAAGGGCCTTAATGGCCTCAGCGCTCGCGCTTGTTATGTTGGGCTCGCCACTTATCCCGGCTCAAAATGCAAAAGCAACCTCCCAGGCCTTGCCGGCTGCAAGCTCCCTTTCAGGAAGTTACCTGTCAGGCAGAAGCGCCCTTTTCGCACAGGATCTGGTCGCCGCTTCCAGCTACTTCACCTCAGCTTTGCAGGGTGATCCGGATAATTTTTATATTCTCGACCGCGCCTTTGTTACATCTCTGGCAAACGGCAATGTCGAAAAGGCGCTTCCTCTGGCAAGCAGCATTCTGGAAGAGGACAACAAACACTTCCTTGCGCAGCTGGCTGTTTCCACGCAGCGTATTCAGGAAGGTGACTTCACCACCGGACTGCCGGATTCCGTTACGCAAAATGTGAACCCGCTGTCCCGTCTGAGTTTGGCTCTCGTTTCAGCCTGGGTTAAAGCAGGTCAGGGCAAAACAGATGAGGCCATTGTAGATCTGACCAGCACCACAGGTGCCAGGTGGTTTGACCTCTTCATCAATTTCAATGCAGGCCTGCTTGCCGAATATAACAATAACCCGCATCAGGCAGCACAGTTTTACAAAGCAGCCTACGAGATTGACCGCGGCGCCTTGCGCAACGCCATTTCCTACACCCGCATGCTCGCCGCCTCCGGCAGACAGCAGGAAGCGCTGGATATCGTTGCCGAGTACGAGAAACTCATTCCGGAGCATCCGCTCCTCGTCAATTTGAGAGAGAAGATTGAAAGCGGTAAGGTTATTGAATCTGTCGTCAGGTCACCAGCGGAAGGGCTGGCGGAATCCTTGCACGGCCTCGGCATCGCAGTCAGCAAAGAAGGCGAAGAGCTTTCCGCAAATTTCCTGCAACTCGCCCTCTACCTCAATCCGAAGAATGATACAGTCCTGATCGGCTTGGCCTCTTTGTTCGAGCAGCTCGGCGACAACGAACGCGCCATTGAATACCTGTCGGCGGTATCAGATGATTCCCCAATGAAACGCGAAGCGGAAATCCAGATCGCGCTTCATTACGACATCCTGGACAATCTGGAAGAAGCGCGCGCACATCTGGAAAAACTGGTTATAGCAGATCCGGGTGATCTGGAAGCAATCACGTCTCTGGGCAACGTGTTGCGGAGCCATTCCCTCTTTGAAGAAGCAGAAACCTCTTATAATCAGGGCCTGGATACCCTCAATGAAATTCGGACAAATCACTGGACGATCCTGTATTTCCGCGGCATCACCCGCGAACGTCAGGATAAGTGGGACGCCGCGGAAAAAGATTTCCGCGAAGCTCTGAGCCTCAAGCCTGAACAGCCAATGATTCTCAACTACCTCGGATATTCCCTGGTGGATCGCGGCCTGAAACTGGATGAAGCCCAGAAGATGATTGAACGAGCTGTTCGCCTGCGTCCCACTGACGGGTACATTGTCGATAGTCTCGGCTGGGTTTACTATCGTCTGGGCCGTTATGAGGAGGCCGCAGAAAAGCTGGAACGAGCCGTTGCTCTGCGTCCCCATGATCCAATCATCAACGACCATCTGGGCGACGCATACTGGCAGGTTGGTCGCAAACTGGAAGCACGGTACAAGTGGAATCAGGCCCGCGATCTCGAGCCGGAACCGGAAGATCTGAAGCGCATTATTGACAAAATAGAGAACGGCATGGAAGACGCCGTTCCGGTTGGACTTGCAAGCTCCACTGACAAAAAGTAGTTCATAACACAATCATACCATGGTGACTTTAAAAGATACAATGGCTGCACGGATTGAGGAATTAGCGCGCGCCAAGGTAAACCTTGCGCTCCACATCACCGGTCAACGGGAAGATGGTTACCACATGCTCGACAGCCTTGTGGTGTTCCCTGAAGTTGGCGATCTGATCTCGGTTGAACCAGCCCCCGGCTTTTCACTCCGGATAACCGGAGAATTTTCAGAGAAGATACAGGGCAATCCCTCTGATAATCTGGTTATCAAAGCGGCAAACATGCTGGCAGAGCATGTACCATCCGCCTCGGGTGCACAAATCGAGCTGGAAAAGTCTTTACCCGTCGCTGCAGGCATTGGCGGCGGCTCGGCAGATGCAGCCGCTACGCTTCGGGCACTTGCAAAAATCTGGAGCGCATCTCCATCCTTAGCTGATCTCTTTGGGCTTGCACTAAGCCTTGGTGCTGACGTACCCATGTGTCTGGAAGAAAAGCCCGCACACATCCGCGGTATTGGTGAGATCGTCGAGCCTTTGGCTGACTTCCCTTCGGGCGCAATTGTGCTGGTCAATCCGATGATTGAGATTTCAACCCCGATCACTTTCCGCGCCCTGGAAAAGAAAGACAACACACCGCTGCCAGAAATGCCAGCTCAGTTCGGATGCATGAAGGCACTGGCCAACTGGCTCAAAACCTGTCGCAACGATCTGCAAAAACCAGCAATCTCTCAGGCTTCAGAAATTTCCGAGGTGCTGGACCTTCTGGCTTCCCAGCAAGAAACCCTCCTCGCCCGCATGTCCGGCTCCGGCGCCACCTGCTTCGCCCTCTGCGAAACCCTCGAAGCCGCCCGGAAAATCGCCAGTCACCTGCATGAGATCCGAGAAAACTGGTGGATCAGAGCAGCAACGGTTTAGGCCAGTCGTTGTCAGCTATATGCACATCGCAGAGGGCGGGACCAGAATTCAGGCGGTAATCCGTCTTGACAACAGCCCATGCCAGGGATTTCTGAATGGCCGGGTTGTACGGCTTAAATTAAAGCACGGTTTCTCCCGCTGCAGCTTCTGCTTCAATCCACTGGCGGAACTGCTCAACTTCTGGCCTAGATAGGGCTTTGGGTAATGTAACGATATGATAGTGTAGATCTGAGGTTACAGACTCATCGAAACAGCGCACTAGTTGTCCGGTAGAAAGCTCATCTGCCACCAGTGATGATCGAACAAGAGCAAAGCCTTCACTTCGCTTGCAGGCAGTTATCATATCGGAAAACTTATCAAATACCGGTGCATATTCATATTTTGAACCAAACTCGTACTCACTGAGTGCTACACCATATAGCTGTTGAAACCAGCGCTCCCAATCAAGAACAGTGTGCCGGGCTCCTGCATATTGCAGCAAAGGAGCTACGGACATTGCGCTCCATTTTGGCAGTTTCAGGGCCAGTTCTGGTGAGCAGACAGCAAACTCCTGTTCTACCCCAAGTCTTGTTGCAGATAAATCCTTATCCCCCGCTCCGAGCCATATTGCGGCATTTGCTTCACCTGTGTCGAGGTCCGCTCGTCTGTACTCCGGAACCATGCTCACGCTGATCGACGGAAACAGGTTGAAGAATTTTTCGAGCCGAGGGGCCAGCCATTGCGTACAAAACTCGGGAGAGGCTGAAACCACAACAAGCTGCGTATTGTCGGAGTTTTGCACCTCTTTGAATGCTTCCCAAACATCATTCAATCCGCTTTCTACCCTGGGAAGTAGTTTTCTCCCTAAATCGGTAAGCTGGACGTTTGGTCGGTTCCGAGCAAAAACGGGCGCGCCAATATGGGTTTCTAACTGAGATATCTGGTGACTGACGGCTGTTTGTGTCAGCCCTAATGCCTCAGCCGCACGAGTGAAGTTTCCAAATTGTGCTACCGCCAGAAAAGCGCGCAGGCACTGTAGAGGTGGTATCGCATTAGTCGGGACTATCATGAAATTCCTTCATATCGCTCCCTAGTAAATTTCATTTCCTAAATCTGAACATACATGCGCTTATGAAGTCATGTCTATTATTCAATCATTCAAGGCCACCATGAAAAAATTTACGACCTGCCAGCGACAACGCTCTACTAAACCGTTGCCGCCTGAACGCAATGCACTTCGTCGTGACATCGGACTTCCGGAAAGACACAACCATACTACATATTGGTGGAAGCTCTAAATCAACAGGGTGATGCTAAGTCCAGCCTTCAACAACTCCCCAACAAAAACGGAGGGCATTTCTGCCACTGCGCTTTTGGTGTTCCCAGGATCTTGCCAGCTTAGCTTACGCGGGCGATGCAGAAGTCGACGGCTTCCTCCAGGGCCTGCCTGGCAGGGCCGTCTGGCAGGCAGGACAGGGCATCAATTGCAGAGGCACCGTAATCGCGTGCACGCTGTACGGTATCAGCCAGAGCGCCGGTTTCGTTCAGCAGCTTGACAGCGTGATCCAGATCGCCGTCTTTGATCTCGCCACCTTCCAGACAACGTTTCCAGAACGCTTTATCTTCATCACTGCCACGCTCCATGGCGTAGATGACTGGCAGCGTGATCTTACCTTCGTGGAAGTCGTCGCCAACGTCCTTGCCAAGATCAACGGTCGCACCGCCATAATCCAGAGCATCATCAACAAGCTGGAAAGCGTAACCGAGCTCAAGACCAAACCTGCGCGCAGCAGCGCGGATATCATCCCCCTTACCGGCAATCTCAGGGCTGACTTCACAAGCAGCAGCAAACAGCGCAGCTGTCTTCGCCTCAATCACCCGCAAATACAATTCGTAGGTCGTGGTGGTGTCCTGAGCCGCACCCAGCTGAAGCACTTCACCTTCAGCAATAATTGCTGACGCTTCAGAGAGAATGCGCAGCGCTTCCAAAGAGCCCGCATCAACCATCATCTTGAAGGCCTGACCCAGCAGATAGTCGCCGACGAGCACGCTGGCCTGGTTGCCCCAAAGCTTACGGGCTGCCAGCTTGCCGCGGCGCATATCGCTTTCGTCGACCACATCGTCATGCAGTAAAGTTGCAGTGTGCATAAACTCAACAGATGCAGCGAGAACAACATGACCGTCGCCCTCATACCCGAACATCCGCGCAAACGCCAGTGTCAGCATCGGGCGCAAGCGCTTCCCGCCTGAATCGATCAGATGGCGCGCAATTTCCGGGATCAGCTCTACATTAGAACCGGCTTTGGAGAGGATCAGCTCGTTCACCTTCTCCATGTCACCTGAAACGAGCTCTACGAGCCCCTGAATTCCAGCTGGTTTGGCTGTTTGAGATTGAAGACCAACAACGCCCACGGGATACCTCTGTTTTGATTCCACCGGGACAATAGGTTGGTAGCCAGGCTCGGGCAAGCTTTAGTAAGAAATTGCTGCCAATAAAGTAGGGTCAAATGGATAATTTACTAATCACAATTAGTTTTTTTCACAATTCCAACCTGAACCTGCATAATTTCTGGTAAAATAAGCAACTCCTGTCAAGAGGGCATCATCGTGGAAGAACTCATCAGAACAACAGATCCCGTCCTCATCTCGCATCTTGAAGCGCTGCTGGGAGACGCTGAGATTATCTACTTCGTCGCCGATACCAATATGAGCATACTGGATGGCTCGCTTGGTTTTCTTCCGCGCCGGATCATGGTGGAAGGGGGGCGTCTGGAGGAAGCCTGTCAGCTTATGCGAGACGCAGGGCTGGAGCACTACCTGAAAGACGCGTGAAAACTTCGCTTTAGATAAACAATAGGGATTGCATGAATATCGGCAACCTGTATCAGTGCTGTATCGCGACTTTTGTGATCCGGCACAGCCATGACAAACCCTGAAACACCTCAATCTCAGCAGCAAACCACCAGGGACAGGTTCCTCGGCGGTAAAGTCATGGTCGAACAGCCTGCCAAAGGCCGCCACAGAGCCGGGCTGGATGCTGTCTATCTGGCAGCATCGCTGCCGCAAAGCACCACAGGCACGCTTTACGATCTTGGCACCGGCGTCGGCACTGCAGCTTTTTGCGCGGCTCACCGCCTGCCAGACATAAAAGCCGTTGGTGTGGAGATTGATCCGGTCACTGCCGCTCTCGCCCGCAAAGCCCTGTCCCTGCCGGAAAACGGGAGCTTTGCAGACCGTGTCTCCATTCTGGAAGCCAACCTCACCGCCAGGGGCAGCATTCGCCACGAAAGCGGACTGGGCTCATCCATCGCGGATCATGTGATCATGAACCCGCCCTACTACGACAGTAGCCGCTTTCGCGTCACCCCGAAGTCAGATCGTGCCCAGGCCCATGCACTGGATGAACGCGGGATTGAACCCTGGATCAAAACCGCGAAAGACCTGCTGAAGGACGGCGGAACGCTCTCTGTCATTTTCAGAGCAGATGGCCTGGAAGATCTCCTCGATCCTATGCAACGCCGTTTCGGTGCCATCGATATTGTCCCGATCCGCCCAACAGCAAACGCACCAGCCACCCGCATCATTGTTCGTGCTGTGGCAGCCAGCAAAGCCCCGCTCCGGATCCTGCCAGGCTTTACGCTGCATGAAGAAGCAGGTGGCACCTTCACCCGGCAAGCCACAGCCGTCATGCGCGACAGCATGGGCCTTGGCCTCATAAACCGCTGAGCAACACAGCTAACCTGTCGATAACAATCCGCTTTCAATATACGTTTTTCTCCCTATTATGATTGCAAGGCGCAAATCAAAGCACACAGATGACAGGGCGGAGCCTGATATTTATGAGTAGCAAGGTTGATCTACCAAACTCCATTGATGAAACCCTCTCGCTCCTGAGTTCAGGCGGGTATCTGGCGGATCGAGCACTCGCAACCGTGTTGCACCTGTCCCTGCGCATGAGGCGTCCTCTCTTCCTCGAAGGTGAGGCTGGCGTTGGAAAAACCGAGGTCGCCAAAGTTCTCTCCGCCACTCTCAACCGCCCGCTGGTTCGCTTGCAGTGTTATGAAGGGCTGGACATCTCTTCCGCGGTCTACGAGTGGAACTACGCCGCCCAGATGGTTGAGATCCGCATGGCAGAAGCTGTCGGCAGTGTAAACCGGGAGAATCTCAACACGGCGCTTTACAGCCCACGCTTCCTGATCAGGCGGCCGGTGCTTCAGGCTCTGGAAACCACAGAGTTTGGTTCTCCAGTCTTCCTCATCGACGAACTGGACCGCACCGATGAAGCCTTCGAGGCTTTCCTGCTGGAAGTTCTGGCAGACAGTCAGGTGACCATCCCGGAACTCGGCACAATCAAGTCCGGGGAACCGCCGATCACCATCATCACCACCAACCGCACCCGCGAAATCCACGATGCTTTGAAGCGCCGCTGCCTCTATCATTGGGTGGATTACCCAACTGCAGAGCGTGAGCTGAAAATCGTAGAGACCAAGCTGCCAACGGCGGCCGCCGCGCTTGCCGCTCAAGTCGTAGCCTTCGTACAAAAGCTGCGGGAGGATGACGCGCTCTTCAAAAAACCGGGGGTCGCTGAAACACTGGACTGGGCAACAGCCCTGACTGAACTTCAGGAAGTGGCGCTTGATCCTGAAATGGTGTCCGACACGCTCGGCGTCCTGCTCAAGTACCAGGAGGATATTGACCGCATCAAAGGCTCCAAAACCCGCGCGATCCTTGACGAGATCCGCATGGAAGCCAATACGCAGGCCACCATCGCCGGCAGCCTGCCTGCCCAGACTGTGTAGCCTTGCCTGATGCAGGACGATTTCGCACCCACTCCCTCTCCCTCTCCGCACCCGTCTCAGGGGCGCATCACTGAAAACATCGTCCACTTTGCCAGAACCTTGCGCAAAGCGGGTCTGCCTGCCGGCCCGTCTTCTGTAGTGGATGCGGTCAGCGCGGTTACCATCAACGGCATTGAGAACAAGCAGGACCTCTACTGGACCCTGCACTCCGTCTTCGTCCATAAACGCGACCAGCAACCGGTCTTTGATGAAGCCTTCCGGCTCTATTGGCAAAGCAAAGGCCTCGTTGAAAAGATGCTGGCGCTGCTGTCTCCCGTCGCGCCTGCCGGACAACGCCAACCGGAGAAGCCGCGCACCGCCCAATCCCGCGTCGCCAATGCATTTGCGGCCAACAAGCAACGCAAGGCCAGTGAGACCAGGCCGCTGGTGGAGGCAGATGCCCGCTTCACCGCCTCGGAAAAAGAAGTCCTGCAAAAGAAAGACTTCGCCCAGATGAGTGCCGGGGAGATTGCTGAGGCCCGCCGATCCCTCGCCCATCTTACCATGCCGGCAGATCAGGTCAGATCCCGTCGTTTCAAACCTGCCCATTCGCACAGCCCAGGCAAACAGGTTGATTCCAGAAGGACCATGCGTGCCACGCTGATGGCAGGCGGTTCCATCATCGACCTCAAGCACAAAGCGCCGGCACAGGTGCACCCGCCTGTGGTCGCCCTCTGCGATATATCAGGCAGCATGAGCCAGTACTCACGCATCATGCTCCACTTTCTGCACGCTCTGTCAGAAAAGCGCAAAACCCATGCCTTCCTGTTTGGAACGCGCCTGACCAACATCACCCGTGCCCTGCGCATGAAAGATCCCGACGAAGCCCTCGTCGCCTGTACAGATGAAGTTGAGGACTGGTCTGGTGGCACACGCATAGCCAGCTCACTACAGACCTTCAACCGCACATGGCTCAGGCGTGTCTGCCATGGCGGGCCGATCGTTTTGCTTATTACCGATGGGTTGGAACGCGAAGCTTATGACGAACTCTCCGCAGAAATGGATCATCTCCACAGATCATGCAGAAGATTAATCTGGCTCAATCCATTGCTGCGTTACAACAGGTTCGAGGCCAAGGCCCGCGGAATTCAAGCAATACTGCCCCATTGTGATGAGTTTCGGGCAATCCATTCATTGGCTGCGGTTAAAGATCTTTGCCGGGCCCTGAATGACAAGCGCGTAAATAGCTCCTATGATGCCACGCAGAGATTCCCTGGTGTGTCTTCCCGCAATCCAGGCGCAGTTCATGGATAAGAATACACTCTGAAACAAAGATTTAAATATCTCCTGCAAACCTTTGGCTCATCTGCGTGAGAACCGCAGAAAGCCCAACCTTTCTGCCAATTTCGATGACATTCAAAGTACTTCTTCGCATTGTAAAAACAGTATCGGCAATTTACGCCAAACGTTTCAACATCACCCGTGATGAGATCTGGTATCTTGCCAAACTTCAGGAAGAGCTCGGCGAGCTTACAGCCGCCCACATGAGGGCATCCCGTCGTGCCCGCTCTGGCGCAGCAACTCAAAAAGAGGAGCATATTCGAATGGAAGACGAAGCCGCAGACCTGCTGGCCCAGCTTCTGCTCTATGCGGACCACAATAACCTGGATCTGGACCAGGCAATCCGCCGCAAATGGATAGCCCACCTTCCCACCGAAATCATGGATAAGCAGGACTGATACACACATGTACCAGCCTGCACAACGATTTCATTTCCTTAATTGACCTTTCAAACCCGTCATTGCAGGCAACCTGGCCCCTGCCGTTGCCACCATGCCTGAGCCTTCAGACTAGCCTCGCCAGCCGCAAGGAATTTATCCCGCCACTCACTCAAATCTGCTGCTGTCACTTGTAATTCGCGTGTCAGAAGGTCCAGGGTTTCACCCCGAAGAAGCCGCAACACAGCACTTTTCTTCCGAGCAGCTGTCATCCGTCGGAAATTAGCCGGAGCCCCGCCCGCTTCGATACTCGAAGTCTTCGCTCCCACTTCTCCTGCCAACCCGTCATTCCTCTGATCATTTCCCATCAGTCCACCTCCTGTTTGGCTGTAGTTAAGCCGATTGAGATGTCTCAGAAAACCCTGGGTCGGTGTAGAGGCCGTGGTGGTCCCGGTCACAACCGTACCATGTGCTTTGTTATAGATTTTGCTCTGCAAGGTCTGCCCCTGCGCGACAACGCTCTGATTGGAAACAACACTGACAGACGATTGCGCAGCGGGTTCAGGCGATTCGGGCGCACCGGAGGGACGAGTACCACCTCCGGCGCTTTGGCAGCCAGCCAGCCCGGCAGGCTCACGGCAAACCTCTTCATTTCATCCCGGCAAAAATACACGTTACCTACGTGATCTGCCGTAAAGTCAGTTTCCCAGAGGGACAAGATGAAGGGCAGGCTCCCCACCCTCCTGTCCGTTACGCCATTTACCATTCTCGCTTTCATGAAAGGACGCAATCAATTCACTTTTGTTATCAAACAGAAGCAGAGCGTCTTGCCTCGTATTCCAGGCCCACACATTTGGCTTGCCGGAACACACGGAACCCGCTAAATAATTCCTGCCAAACTGCGCTGTTTTCAGCTGCAGTGCGCAAGGCGTTTTCCCCTCACGCACAACAGACCATTTACCTGCAAGCTCAGCAACAGTTGCCAGTTCTTCATCTGTTTTCTGAGAGGATGCAGTAGCTTGTTTTACGTTAGATTTATCAGGCGTCGGCTCAGCGAGATCAGCAGTATCACCTAAATGATGCGGTACGCAGCCAACCACTGCAAAACCAATTGAAATGATGAAGGTTTTAAACCACATAAATACTCCTGATCATGCACAGACAAGCACCTGAACGCCCCACACCAGTTGCCTGCACTCACTCCGCTCATCTTTTCAATAGAATAATATTTATAATGTAACCTGGTAAATCTGAAAGTGCCTGAGCAGGGAGAACCCTGAAGTATTGCGACTAAAGTGAATTCCTCCAAGCATTTCATCATACAACACCAAAAATACAGAAGGCAATTCCAGATTTACAGAGATAAGTCAACACCATACTGAAAATGTGGGATCATCCTTCTTCAGGAAGGCGGCAAACAGAAACAAAAGGTAATCACACCCGATTCTCTCGCTCTGAACTCCCAGGATACCCTGTCAGCAGAGCCAGAGGATTCTGCCAGCCTCCGCGGGTTGTTTCAATCATGCAGCGCCGGCCACCGACGTAACCTGTGTGATCACACCAGGTTTGACCATCATTCTGAGTACTGATAAACATCCGGCCCGTCGGTTCGCAAATCATTTTCGAGAACCCCGGTGGCTACATCATTGGAAGGCACACCCACACCGCCCTGGCTTTTGGCGCTTCCTATGCTACAAACACATCCGCAGCAGATGACTCCCGTGTTCTACTGATCGCAATTGTGTCACGGGTAATCATCTGGTTCAAAGTCCCCTCACCATTCCCTGTGCAAACTATAGCCGGTCCTGCCAGCTTTCCCCAATTGCAGATCCGGTTCGCGAATAGAGACAGGCGAGAATGAGATTCGGTAAACTCTGATCAGCTGCGGCTTAAATCACGCAGGACTGAAAGGCAAACATCACCCCTCCTGAACAGGGCGACAGAAAGAACCGGATTGCTGAACGGCTTCCATCGGCACCAGGTTCAGCATGAACTGTTCAGCTTTTACACCTGAATGACCAGGTGCAATAAACTGATAAACGCCATCCAGCCAGCATCCATCCTGTGCAAACTCGGGCAACTCATAAAAGTCCAGTGAGCGCACTTCATTTTTCGGCCCATTGTCATCAATCAGCCATTCAATGACGATAGCCATCGGATGATCGGTGCTTCTCTTCATCTCAATCAGCTTTTCGCGCAGACCAGAGCAATATTGTTCATCCAGATGACCCAGCTTCACACGCAAATGCCCCATCAGACCGTGATAGGCAGGCGGCGGAGCTGTGACGGAATATGTGAATGGTTTAGACCTCTCATCACCAGGAGTGCCAACCGGCATTGCTGTCACTTCCCAGCGAGGCACAGGCGCTTTTCCATCTCCCGCCTTGCATAGCGGTAAATCAACCTGCTGAGCCGCCTGTACGGAGCAAACGCCAAAAACTGAAAAGACAACCATCCATAGAGATGATTTCATATGGTTCTAGTTCCCTGATGGTGTCGCAAACTCAGAAAGCTGAAGTGCCCAAAGTGCAGTTACCCGATTGAAACACTCCAAGCCTGGAACAGGAGAACGTTTCCCCTCCGGATCCATGGCATACGGAATGTTGCAGGCATTGTTGCGAAAGGCCTTCCAGTTCCGGTCAGCTTCGACAAGCTCGGTCCAGGCGGGCTGTTTCTCATTGCGCCTGAGTTTCTTCTCAGCATTGGCAACCATCTTTTCCCAAAGTGAGGTTTCACGCACATAGCATTCCCGAATCCCGGTACTGGTCTGGCCCTGATACATCATAACGCAATGCTCAAAGACCTTTCCAATGCATTGAACTTTGTCGTTGAACACAAGCTCCCCTTTTTCCAGGCACTCATGAAACACTTTTATTTCATCAGGACGCGGTGTGTCCGCCTCCTGCGCAACAGAAATGCCGGAAAAACACAAAAATGCAATAAACATCAAAGACCGAATGATCATAAGGCACCTTCAACCAGGAAACCGCCAGTGCACACGCACTACTCTAAGCCCACAGGCGCGTGAAGCCTGTTTTCATGGACCGGCACATTCAGCCTTAACAGGACCCTTCCAGCCTGCCTGAATTCTAACAAAAAGATCCCGGAGCACTGCTCCGGGATCCTTAGAAAACTGAAAGAATTCAGGATTTAACCCTAGCGGTAACCGTAGGAACCGTCTTTCCACTCATACCAGACGTAACCTGGCAAAGACACATCACCTTTTTCGTCAAAGGACAGCTCACCCATAACGGTGTTGAACTCGCCGGTATTCAGCTTTTCGACAACTGCGTCGTAGTCGGTAGAGCCAGCTTCAGCAGCAGCCTGCGCCCATGTCTGGATAGCAGCATAGGTATACAGCGCATACCCTTCAGCAGTCTGGCCAGAAGCTTCAAGAGCAGCCACAACAGGTGCAGCCTCCGAATTTTTGCGCGGATCAGGCGAGAAGGTCATCAAAGTGCCTGCACCGGCAGGACCAGTGATGGACCAGTACTCATCAGTCACCAGAGCATCCCCGGATACCAGAATGGTTTCCATGCCCTGATCAACCATCTGCCGCTTCATCAGACCAGCTTCAGTATGGTAACCACCAACGTAAAGAATGTCGATTTTGTTTTGCTTCAGCTTGGAAACCAGCGCTGTGTAATCTTTTTCACCAGCGGTGAAGGCTTCATAAAGAGCTTCCTGCTTACCAGCAGCGTTCATCACAGCCTTAGTTGCATCAGCAAGACCTTTACCGTAAGCGGTCTTGTCGTGGATCACAGCAATGTTCTTATCGCCGAACTCGCTCGCAAGCGTAGTACCGGCCACCTCGCCCTGCTGGTCATCACGACCACACACACGGTAGATGCCAGGACCAGGACGCTCATCGGTGAACTTCGGGTTAGTGGATGCCGGAGTGATCTGGATGATACCCTCTTCGGCATAAACCTGAGAAGCTGGGATGGAAGAACCGGAGCAGAAGTGACCAGCCACGAAGGCTACGTTTTTACCAACCAGCTGGTTGGCAACTGCAACGGCCTGCTTAGGGTCACATGCATCATCGCCGACTTCCAGAACAAGCATCTCGCCGTTCACGCCGCCAGCAGCGTTAATGTCAGCAACAGCCTGTTCAGCACCAGCTTTCATCTGCGCACCAAAGGTTGCGTACTGACCAGTCATTGGACCTACAGTGCCAATCGCGATTTCAGCCATAGCTGCACCAGAAATTGCCATAGCAGCAACACCGGCAACGCTTGCCAAAAGATATTTTTTCATAAAGAACTCCCCGAATCAGGTGTATTTCTCAATTTAAATTGAGCGGGAAACACCAGCGCTTCCCACTGGAACAGGCAAACCCCTCGCCTGCTCAATGCTTCCGGCAATGAGACCTCTCCGTACTCATCATCAGGATGCCTGATCAATCACCAGTCTGACCCGGAACTGACCGAATATGCAACAATTATCTAAGTATTTTATCGATTAGTAATTATCTCGCTTACCCGGCTTCAGCTTCCAGCCAAATGGACCTGTTTTGTCATAAAGCCAGCTGTACTGCGTCACCATCTGTCTGGTGCGTGTCATGCGATAGCTCGCCAGTGCAATGCCGATGAGAACGGCGTAATCCACCAGCCAGTACTGAATGGAGAGCAGAGGCTCTTCAAACAGCGCAAACGACAGAAACCGCATCGCCAATGACAGCAGGAAGACGAACCAGAACAGAATCAGCAATGGCCGCCACGTGAGCGCAACAGAGCGCCCCGTCGCAGCAGCAGCCAGCCCGCCTAAAAAAACAACCAGCATGATAAAGGCAGGCATCGAGCTGCCATATAAAATACCCATCTTTTCGCCTCCTTAGTGCGCGCCGCCTTCAAGATAAGCTGCCTTCACCTCTTCACGGGATAAAAGCTCCTTACCTGTGCCGGTCATGGTGATTGTGCCGTTGACCATCACGTACCCCCGATGAGCCAGCTTGAGTGCGTGGTACGCATTCTGCTCAACAAGGAACACGGTCAGACCATCGGTCCGGTTCAGCTCGCGAATCGCATCAAAGATCTGGGACACGATAATAGGAGCCAGACCCAGAGATGGCTCATCCAGCAACAGAAGACGCGGACGGCTCATCAGAGCGCGGGCAATCGCAAGCATCTGCTGCTCACCACCCGACAAAGTCCCGCCGCGCTGCTGCTGACGTTCTTTCAAACGCGGAAACAGCTCAAACGCACGGCGCAGGTCTTCCTCAAAATACTCATTACTGGCGACCATACCACCCATAAGCAGGTTCTCTGAAACCGTCATGCGTGGGAAGATACGGCGGCCTTCCGGTGACTGGGCGATACCGGTGCGCATAATCTCGCAGGTCGGCTTACAGGTGATATCCTCACCGCAATACGTCACAGATCCGTTACGAGCCTGCGGTGTACCGCACACGGTCATCATCAGGGTGGATTTTCCTGCACCGTTTGCGCCGATCAACGTCACGATCTCACCTTCGTACACATCAAGATCAACACCATTCAGTGCCTGAATCTTGCCGTAGAAGGTCTTAACACCGCGAATGCTCAGGAGTGGTTGCCCTGTGCTCATAGCCCCACCTCCTCTTCAACCAACTCAACTTCACCATCCTCAACCCCCAGGTAAGCTGCGATCACATGCGGATCGTTTTTGACAAACTCAGGAGTGCCATCAGAAATCTTCACACCGTAATCCAGCACCACAACATGGTCAGAGATTTCCATAACAACGGACATATCGTGCTCAATCAGAACAACCGAAGTATCATGCTCTTTGCGAATGTACTGAAGCAGATTGTTCAGCTCCAGACTTTCCTTCGGGTTCAAACCAGCAGCTGGTTCGTCCAGACAAAGAAGTTCAGGGCCGGTACACATGGCGCGGGCAATTTCCAGACGGCGCTGATCGCCGTAAGAAAGATCTGCCGCAGGCGCATCCGCACGATCAATCAACTCGATACGTTCCAGCCAGTACCTGGCAGTTTCAATCGCATCCAGGTTCGACTTCCTGTAACCACCAAGCCCCAGCAGCCCACCAATGGTCCAGTTGGAAGCAATCATCAGCCGATTGTGCTGTGCCACCATAAGGTTTTCTAAAATAGTCATACCGCCAAACAGACGGATATTCTGGAACGTACGGGCAACTTTCGCGTCCGCCGTGATTTTGAAGTCTGACATCCGCTCCAGAAGGTGCTTTTCATCACTGGAACGGTTCATGACAAGACGGCCTTCAGTCGGCTTATAAAAACCGGTGATACAGTTAAACACAGTGGTTTTACCCGCACCGTTCGGCCCGATCAGCGCAGTAATATCACCACGCCCGACGTTGAAGCTCAGGTCGTTGATCGCCGTCAGTCCACCAAAGCGCATGGTCAGGTGTTCAACCTTCAGAACAGGGTTGTTGTCCCAGGTGTTCATCCGCGGCCCTCCTGAACGAGATCGGCAGAAATGCCCTTAACGTTTTTGGAAAGTGCCACGCTTGGTGTTCTGCTTGAGATCAGCCCACGTGGTTTCCAGACCATAATCACCACCATGATCATACCAAAGACAAGCATTCGGTATTGATCAAACTCGCGGAATAACTCAAAGCCACCGATCATCACAATCGCTGCAATCACCACGCCGATTTGCGAGCCAAGACCACCTAAAACCACAATTGCCAGAATGATTGCGGATTCAAGGAAGGTAAAACTTTCAGGAGAGATGAAACCCTGACGCGTTGCAAAGAATGACCCCGCAAAGCCAGCGAACATCGCACCAAGAGCAAAGGCCGTCAGTTTGGTTGTTGTTGTGTTGATACCAAGAGCCCGGCAGGCAATTTCATCCTCACGCAAAGCTTCCCATGCACGGCCAATCGGCATCCGGCGCAAGCGCATGGTCACGAAGTTCGTAAACAAGGCCAGCGCGAAGATGAGGTAGTAGAGGAAGATGATGCGGTGAATACTGCTGTAATCCAGACCAAAAAAGTTCGCAAAGCCGCCTTCACCACGGGTAAACTCCAACCCGAAGAAGCTTGGACGCGGAATACCGGAAAGGCCATTAGGTCCACCTGTAAACTCGTACCAGTTCAGCAACACAACACGAATAATCTCACCAAACGCCAGTGTCACAATTGCAAGATAGTCCCCTCTGAGTCTCAAAACCGGAAAGCCTAAAATGATACCCCAGAACGCAGCCAGAATACCGGCAAGCGGCAAACAGAGCCAGAAGGACAAACCGAAGTAATGTGCGAGCAATGCATAGGAGTAAGCTCCAACCGCATAAAACGCCACATACCCCAGATCCAGCAATCCAGCCAGGCCAACCACTATGTTCAGGCCCCAGCCCAACATCACATAGGTCAGCACCAGAATAGCAAGGTCAATATATTGGCGGGAACCACGTGCACCAAGCCAGAACATTAACGCAAATGGAAGCACCACAGCCAAAACGAGCAGGCCGTATTTAATGGCTTTGGAGGAACGCTCCCCTATTCCGCCCTCAGGCAGTAAACCGGAAAAGTTCAGAGACGGCGGGTCGTCCCGCTTCCAGAAGAAGATATTCATGGCAAAGCGGCCAGCGAACACGACTACCACAGCGACCGCAACTGCGAGCCAACGGTTTTCCAAAAACAATTCCGCACCGCGGCCGGAAGCCACGTCAACGCGCAAACCAACCATCACAACAGCAAGTGCAAACGTAATAACCGCAGCGCCCAGACTGTCTTTCAGACTTGCAACAAGCAAGCTGTCTCTTTGTCTTGCTTGCATCAGACTTTCTCCACCTCAGGTTGGCCGAGAAGTCCTTCCGGCATAAAGATCAGAACAATCGCCAGAATCGAAAATGCGGCAACATCTTTGTATTCAACGGAGAAGTAGCCAGACCAGAACGTTTCGATAAGCCCGATCAGCAGCCCACCCAGCATTGCACCCGGCAGTGACCCGATCCCTCCCAGGACCGCAGCAGTAAAGGCCTTCACGCCTGCCAGGAAGCCGATGTAAAAATCAATCACGCCGTAATACAGCAAAAACATAAGACCCGCGACAGAAGCCAGAGACGCCCCCATCACAAAGGTGAGAGAGATTGTACGGTCAACATTTACGCCCAGCAGAGACGCCATCTTCCGGTCCTGCTCACAGGCACGCTGAGAGCGGCCCAGATTGGTGTTGTTGATAAGATAAGTAAAGCTACCCATCAAAATAACCGTGGTAACTACAATCAGGATCTGGATGTAAGACAGGTTCACAACAATGCCAGAGCCATCCGCACCACCATCGGTCAGCTGAAAACCGCCGGAAAAGAGCGGTTGCAATGGTTTATTCTTCGCACCCTGGGAAACCTGCACAAAGTTCTGAAGAGCAATTGATGCACCAATTGCAGTAATCAGCGGTGCAAGACGGAAAGATCCGCGCAAAGGCCGATAGGCAATGCGCTCTACTGTCCACCCCCAAACAGCCGTCAAAGCCATAGCCACAACAAGAACGAGGGCCAGAGCCAAAATCAAAAGAAGCACCGGTGTAGCGGCTGTAATGCCAAGTGCAACAATCAGAATAAGCGCAATGAAAGATCCGACCATGAAGATATCGCCATGGGCGAAGTTAATCATACCGATAATGCCGTAGACCATCGTATAGCCAATGGCGATGAGACCATAAATTGACCCAAGCGTCACACCATTGATAAGTTGTTGGAGAAAATAATCCATATTTTTTTTGTTCCCCGCATGAAATCAGCTTTTAGTTGCCGTTCAGTCTGAACGCCTCCGAATTCAGACCCATTTTTTTTATGGCAAGCCAACCAGTATGTATATTATCCATACTTATAAGTTCGTATATTGGAATTTTGCTGTCATATATATGCGACAGGCGCATTTTTATTTCATACAATACATAGTTCGAGCTTATTCCTACTCCCGACAATCCACCAGGGTAGTTTCCGAGAACAGGTCACCGTCACCCATTCGTGAATTTTCCTCATCCGCAGATGGAAGTTTTATCTGTAATATATCACAGAAAATATGTACTGGCCATACCCGGACCAAAACTGCAAGATGGCACCCGTTTTTTGAAGATTACCGATCTGCCCATATGTGGAGACTGTGTTGGGCCTGCTGTTTTCAACAAAATTCCAGCACAGCAAAACGCACCCTCAAAACCAGAGCATCGCCACTGGTAAATTAATCAGTTTTTCGCAGTTGAACTAGCTTTTCTCAGAAAATGGCTATAATTACTCTATTTCAAATAACAGTGGTTTTTGGGCGACTGAAAAGCACTGATGATTATTATTCAGCGTGAAACACAGATATTACCTATGGGAATACCTTGGAACGAACTGGATGACGACAGCTTTAATCATGGCGCCAACTGAAAATACGAATAAAAGTCTGGCCTCACATGAATTCAGAGAGGCGATGAGTCGTTTAGGCGCCTCCGTTCATTTGCTGGCCAGTGCTGGCCTTGCAGGGCGCACCGGCACAACCGTTTCATCTGTGTGTTCCGTCTCTGACGATCCAGCCACCCTGCTCGTCTGCCTCAACCGCAGCGCAAAGGTGAATCAGGTTGTCAAAGACAATGGTGTTTTTTGCATCAACACGTTTACTCATGATCATACGGACTTGTCGAACGTCTTTGCAGGCCAGGGCGACCTGCCAATGGAAGAACGTTTTGCAAAAGAGAACTGGGGCACATTGGTAACAGGAAGTCCTGTTTTGGAAAGTGCACGTGTCAGTTTCGATTGCCATATCAAAGAAGTGACTGAAGTCGGCACTCACTCGGTTCTGTTTGGGGAAGTGGTCGCAGCACGTCTGGGTGAGTTTGCACCTGCTCTGATCTACCTCGACCGAAATTACCATTCAGTTTAAAAGTATTTTCTATTCCGGTTTTCAGGATAGATTCTACTTGAAACAGGTGCCGCGGACACATTTTTGCCCGCATGCGCCTGCAGGTTTTCAAACGAAGATATGCATAAAGACAATTAGTTAGAGCGCATTCCCGAAAGTAACCCCGGTTTTGATGAGGAAACCCATGAAAATATGGTGTCAGGACATGCTGCGTGAATACATAAGAACGCAACATGCTCCTGGGTTCCTCCTCGTGACTTTTTCGCGCTGCGGCACGGCCTGTGCCTTTAGATAATAATCAGAGAGATCCCATGTCCCCAACGCCGCGCAACCTGATCACCGATGTTCCAGGATTAAAGGTCGGCAATGCCCATTGTGAAAAGACCAGATCAGGCGTCACCGCCCTCATTCCCGACAAACCAGCGGTTGCCTCGGTCGCCATACTGGGCGGCGCTCCCGGTACACGTGATGTTGCCTTGCTGGAGCCGGAGCAGACCGTCAATGCCGTTGATGCACTTGTCCTGTCTGGCGGCTCCGCATTCGGGCTGGATGCGGGTAGCGGCGTGCAGCTTCGGCTGGCAGAGCATGGCAAAGGATTCCGTGTTGGCAGTACTTTCATTCCAATAACCCCCACAGCTATTTTATTTGATCTTCTCAACGGAGGGGATAAATCATGGGGCAGAAATCCAATCTACCGCGAATTGGGCATTGAGGCTGTCGATAATGCAACTGATAATTTCGAACTCGGCACCGCTGGCGCAGGCTTCGGCGCCACCACCGCTGACCTGAAAGGTGGACTTGGCTCAGCCTCCTTCCCTCTCCCACGCGGTGGTACCATCGGCGCACTCATCGCAGTCAACGCAACAGGCCGAACCACCATCGGCGACACGCCCTATTTCTGGGCTGCACCAGGCGAACAGAACAAAGAATTTGGCGGTCTGGGCTGGCCAGCAGAAATGTCAGGCACAGACCGCACCGTACAAACCAAGTTCACACTCCGCAAAATTGATTTGTCCCCAAACACAAACACCACCATCGGTGTTGTCGCAACTGACCTGATCCTGACCAAGTCAGAAGCCAAACGGATTGCCACCGCCGCCCACGACGGTTACGCCCGCGCCCTCTGGCCATCACACACACCAATGGACGGCGATCTGCTCTTCGTGATCTCAACCGGGAAAAGAAAAATGCAAGACCCCGTGTTCGAGCTGCTGGAGCTGGGAGCTTACGCTGCTCAAACAGTCTCCCGCGCCATCGCTCGCGGCGTCTACTGCGCACAACACTTTCCCGGTGATACAACACCAACATGGAAAGCAAAGCACGGATCACGGAAAATCTGAACTCCGTAATCCAATATTTCCGTTCAAGTAAAGGTCAACACTGCAACGCAAACCAACGCACAGGAACGCAAGAGCGTATCCCCGGAATCCGGCTCCGGTTATCGGACAAAAATACGCGTGAAAATAAAGAGTTAGACCATGATGCGTGAATGCATATAAACGCAACGCGCTTTGAATTGCGCAAACCAGCGAAAGTTAACGCAATACCGTCTGCACAGGTTGTCTGGGGAATAGCCTCTGGAGGCGAAAACAGATGCGCCGCCCCTGGTGTTGGGGGCAGAGGCGACGCGGGGGAGCAAAGGATGGAGTGATGCGGTAAATATACTCTGCCCTTTACTTATCTCAAATGCCCTCCCGGCTTCAGCCAGCCGGGAGGGCATTTTTCTTAGGCAGGTTCCGGCTGCACCTTCTGCTCTTCGAAAGGTTTTTCTTCCAGCTCTTCCAAATATTTATCTTCTTTTCTTTTACCTGGACCCTGACCTGGATGGATACGGTAGAAGATAATGAACAGCAGCGGAACAGCCAGCAACGTCAGCAGTGTCGCAAACGTCAAACCACCCATAATGGTCACAGACATACTCGCGAACATCGGATCAACAAGCAGCGGAGCCATACCAAGGATCGTTGTGATAGCCGCCATAGACACCGGGCGCAGACGAGAAACACTGGCGTTGACAACAGCCTCAAACCGGTCTCCGCCCTGTTCCATCTGCAGGTCAATCTCTTCCAGAAGCACGATCGCATTCTTGATTAACATACCAGACAGCGACAACACACCAAGGATTGCCATGAAGTCGAGCGGCAAACCTGTTCCAAGCAGACCAACCACAACACCGTTGACAGACATCGGGACGATCAGCCAGATGATGAGTGGTTCCCGCACCTTAGAGAACAGCAGGATGGAGATAACAATCATCACAAGGAAGGTCACAGGAACCTTACTGCCCAGCGACGCTTGCGCATCCTGAGAACTCTCATACTCCCCACCCCATTCCATGGAGTATCCATCGGGAAGCGGAACGCTCTCAATCGCACCCCGAATTCTGGCATGGGCAACCGATGCCAACTCATTCGGCGCACTCGCTGCAAGCACACTCAACGTCTTCACACGATCACTACGATGGATCAAAGTATCTTCGGCAACAGTGTAGATACCGGAAGTAACCTGATCAATCGGTACATACTTGCGCTGCTGAGAGCTCCAAACCAGTGTGTTTATAAGGGCTTCCGACGCACTCTCGCCTTCGGCACGCTGGCGTTTCACGATGATCGGAATGTCTTCATCCAGATCACGGTAGCTGCCTGCACGGATTCCATCAGAGGTAAACTGAACCGCAGTAGCAAGGTCCTGACGCGTAATGCCAGCAATACGAGCACGCTGCTCATCAAACTTCGGCTGCATAACCAGCTCACGTTCACGCCAGTCCGTACGAACATCGCTTAGGCGATACTGGGGATCCTTGAATATCTCGATCATCTCTTCCGAGATAGCACGCAGAACATTAGCATCGGGACCATTGATACGAGCCAGAACATCAGCACCAGAGGGAGGACCGAACACAAGACGCTCAGTATATACCTGTCCCTGAGGCAACTCAGAAACTCCAAACGCGCGGACCTTCAGTGCAAGATCATCAATGATATCAATGTTTTCTGTACGAACAATCACCTGACCATAATTGGAACTGCTATCTTGTGTTGCGTAAGTCAGCATAAAACGGGTAGCACCCTGGCCGATGACGGAATTTGTCGAAACAACACCCGGCAACGTCAGGATTTCGTTTTCCAGCTTCTCCATGTCACGCGCGGTCGCGTGAATATCCGTACCATGCGGCAACCAATAGTTCACATAGAACAGAGGGGTCGCAGAATTTGGAAAGAAGGAGTTTGAAACAAACTGGAAGGACCAGAAGCAAACCACAGTCACACCGATCAGGGCCGCCAGCGACAACCAGCGCAGCTTCAACGTCAGCACCAGGATTTTACGGAACATGGTGTACATGAAGCCGCGGTAAGGGTCATGTTCATCACCGGAGATGGTAGACATCTGAAAGAAGTATTTACCAAACAACGGGGTAACGAGGATTGCAAACAACCAGGACATCAGCAAAGAGATGCCAACCACAGCGAACAGGGAGAATGTGAACTCACCAGTGCTGTCATTGGAAAGACCAATACCCGAAAACGCCATGATGCCGATAATGGTTGCCCCCAGAAGCGGCCATTTGGTCTGCTCAACAACGGTTGACGCAGCTTTGACCGGTCGCATACCGCGTTGCATGTTGATCATCATACCTTCGGCAACAACAATCGCGTTATCCACCAACATACCCATAGCAATAACAAGCGCGCCAAGCGAAATACGCTCAAGCTCAATACCGCCCAGCCTCATCAGCAGGATCGTTGACAGAACAGTCAGCAACAGAACAGAGCCAACCACAATAGCAGCACGCCACCCCATGAAGATGCCGAGCACCAAAATCACGATGGAAACGGACATCACAAGGTTCTGTACAAAGGAACCAACAGCCAGCTCAACCACTTTGTGCTGTTCGTAGACAGGGATAATTTCCATTCCAACAGGCAGGTTCGCACGCAATGAGCTTAGATGGGCTTCAACGCTCTGCCCAACAGCCACAACGTTTGCACCTTCAACAGCAGCAACACCAAGGGTAACCGCTCGCTGTCCGTTATGACGGACCAGAACCTTTGGGTTCTCCGGCTCTTGTACAGAAAGCGTCGCCACATCTGACAAACGAACCATCGCTGTAGAACCGGGATCACCGATCACAAGGTCCTGAATGCTGCGATAGCTGTCAAAGGCAGAAACTGTAGAGATTCGAATGCGCAGATCACCGGAAAGGGTCGTACCGTTCGCCTGTATGGCGTTCTCTGCATTCAGCACATTCTGTACGTCCGCAATGGTAATTCCCAGCTGTGCCAGCCGGTCCTGATCCATCGCGATGATGATCTCGTCCTCGGGCTCGCCAAGAATGGAAACCTTCGCAACATTATCGACGGTCAGCAGCTCACGGCGCAGCTCTTTCACGGTTTTTCGGATATCCCGGTTGGAGTATCCATCAGCCGTCAGCGCATAATACATGCCAAACACATCACCAAAGCTGTCATAGACAATTGGCGTACGAACACCGTTTGGGAGGTCAGGCACTGCGTCGTTCACTTTTCGGCGCAGCTCATCCCACACCTGAGGCAACTCAGTACCATCATAGCTGTCTTTCATTTCCACCTGAAGACGGGAGAGACCCGGCTCAGAGGTGCTGCGGATTTCTTTCAGCTGGGGCATCTGCTGAATGGCACTTTCAAGCCGTTCAGTGACTTCTTCCTCAACTTCAGCAGCGCTGGCACCAGGATAAGAGGTGATCACCTGCGCTTCTTTAATGGTAAATGCCGGATCTTCCAGTCGTCCAATGCCGCCCAGAGCCCAAATGCCCCCAAGAAGAGCAACCAGAACAACCATCCAGACATTGACCGGCTTCTCAATAGAGTAGCGTGCAATATCCATATCAAAAACTCCCCGACGCCACTCTTACAGTTTAGGCACGATCAGCTGATTTTCGCTCAGATGGCGCACTCCAGCCGTCACGATCATCTCGCCGTCTTTCAAGCCGGAAAGCACTGGAATGAAGCTGCCAAGCACAGTTCCAAGCAAAACCTTACGGCGACCAACACGCTTTTCGTTTTCATCAACAACCCACACATATGGGCTCTTGTCCGGAGAAGAACCGACTGCAGATGTCGGTACAAAGAAGGCGGTGCTTTGCGCATCACCAAGACCGTTGAGTTTAATTTTAACGCTCGCAGTCATACCCGGAATGATGTTGTAGCCATCATCGTTATTCATAGCCAAAGTCACACGATAGGTCTGAGTAACCTTGTCTGCTTCCGTGCTGTGTTCGCGATATTCCAATGGAAACACCTTACCCGGATGGGAAGGGAACTCAGCTGTCATTTTTAAAACAGAGGATCCGGTCACCTGAGCAACCAGTGTTTCAGGAACGCTGATATCGATGCGAACTTCACTCACATCCTGCAAACGAGCAATGCTGGTACCAATATTGATGATCGCATAATTATCAAGCGAACGGGAGGTCACAATCGCGTCGTAAGGCGCAACAATCTTCGTATAACCAAGGTTTTGCCTGGCTTTATCAAGAATCACTTCGGCAAGATCAAATGCAGTCTTTGCGTTATCGTACTGACCTTCAGAAATAACCTGCTTGTCCTTCAGCGTTTCATACCGCTTCAGGTCTTTCTTCTTTTGCTCGTAGTTGACCTGAGCTTCGCGCATAGCATTCTCATAATCGGTCGGATCAAGCGCAGCAATCAGATTACCTTTTGCAATGCGCTGCCCTTCAACGATTGGCAGGTCAACAAGCTGACCGGATACACGAAACGCCAGATCGACTGTCTGAACCGCATCAACACGACCCGTGAAATTACGTGTAAAGAGGTCATCAACCTCAGAAACAACCATGACACGAGCTGGACGGGGAGCAACCGTCTTAGGTGCCTCAACAACTTCCTGCTCCTGACAACTTGCAAGCAGCAGAGCGAGTGCCCCGACAAAAACAGGTGCATTCAAGCGCCCTATTTTACTTTTCCCGCTTATTTTCTGCATTTTTACCCCAGTTTCCAGCTTCGGCGTATCAGTCATTCTGGCAGGTAATTTCCAACACGCGGTCAATAAGTTCATCAATTTCACCAGTACTGCAGCGTTCAATACTCAGCGCCTGGCGATAATAAAGTCCGTCGATTAAGAGTAAACACATGTGGCCCATAACCGGGTCACTAACCTCATTGCTGATTGCGCCTCCAAATTCATTACTCATACCCTGAAATTCAGCAACTAATTCGGGCTCCTGAACGGCAAGAGCAAACAAGACTTTTGGAGCGGTTTTCTCTCTGTATTCTTTATAGATTTGGAAGCTTGCCAGCAAAGTGGGACTGGCCATGCCTTGCTCTGCTAACTTGTCACTCAGTGTGTAAGTTTTCTCACGAACCTCAGAAACAACTCTGCGGATCACACCCAGCAACAGCTCATGCTTGCTTCGAAAATTGTAAAGCACTCCGCCTTTGGACATACCGGCCTCAGCCGCCACGACATCAATGGTCAGCTTACGAGTTCCTTTGATGCAAACCAGACGCTCAACTGCATCCAAAATTTGTTCTGCTGTTGTTTCCATACTGTTATCCCACTCTTTGAACCGGGGACTGTACCGTCTGGTCGGTTTCTGCACCGTCCAGCAGGTTCTAGAGGAAGGCCAATAAAAAGACAAGTTCGAATTTTGAGAAAATTGGAATAGCTTTCCATAGGAGAACGCCTATCAAGAATTAGTTCACACAACTGTGACCTGAAACACGAAATGCCGGCCCATTTCAGGGCCGGCATCCTTTTTTTCCGCCAATAACCTAGGTTACTCAGCTGCTTCTTTAAAGGTGACTGTTGTCGGGTCTTCCTCAATTCTCCCAAGAAGCTCTTCACGCCTGAGCTGTACAAGCTTCAGGTTTTCATCCTTGATCGGACCATAACCCCGAATAGAATCAGGCAAATTGAGAAATTCACGTAGCAACCCATAGTTCGCTGTACCAAGTTTTCCGCCAACCAATGAAAGATCATTCCGATATTGCTTGACCAATGCCCGTTCTTCTTTGCGCTCACGCGCATATCCAAACGGGTCAAGTACGGTTCCGCGAAGGCTCCGCAGGGAAACCAGCAGTTCGAATGCCTTGAAAATCCAGGGACCAAACGCCCGTTTATGAGGTCGACCCGTTTTGGGGTCTGGCTTACCCGGCAGGAATGGAGGGGCCAGCATCAACTGCAACTTACCTGGTTCTGCAAACTGGGCTTCGAGATTCTTACGGAACTCTGGCTCGCTATAAAGGCGCGCCACTTCGTACTCGTCTTTGTACGCCATTACCTTGTAAAGCATCTCAACTGCAGTATGCGTCACCTCAAGGGAGCCAGGACCATACTCTTCATCCCGCGCTCTGATCTCGGAAATTTTACCGAGATACTCGTTGGCGTAGGACTTGTTCTGGTAGGTGGTAAGCTCTTTCGCGAAGAAGGCGATCTTCTCATCCAGTGTCATCACCCTCACAGCTTCCTGGCGTGGAAGAACTGCGAAAACCGCATCTGGATTGGAGTAAAGAACGCGCCCTGCATGGAATGCATTTATGTTCTTCTCAACAGCCGCGCCATTCAATGAAATAGCACTTTCAATAGCTTGTACTGTGATAGGCAGAGTGCCAGCCTGATAAGACAGTCCGATGAGCATCATGTTGGTGTAGATCGCATCACCCAGTAGCTTCTCAGCAATGTTCGCCAGATCATGCGCTCTCAGATCTAACGTCCCCTGCCCCAGCGTCCGCTTCATCTTGTGCTCATCAAATGAAAGTTGCTGCTTCATCACGAACTCAGAAGTCGGCGTGACGTTTGTGTTCACAAAGCCATGCGTTCTGCTCTTGTGATAAAGGGAGAGCTGTTCTGCCTTACTTGCAACCAGCATATCGCTTGCAATCAGCACATCCAGCTGTGCAGGTGGCACACGTGGCCCTTCAATTGTGTCACTCTGCGCAGCAAAGCGCACATGGGACGTCACAGGTCCACCCTTCTGAGCAAGACCGGTCATGTCGAGAGTAGACGCCTTGATCCCGTCAATGTGTGCTGCCATTGCGATGATCGCGGAAATGGTCGTAACGCCCATACCGCCGATACCAGCCACCAGCAGATTACGAGTATTCTCAAGTGAAGGCAGTTGAACTTCCGGCAGTTTCTTCACAAACTCATCAAGAGCAAAATCAGCAGGCTTTGCCTGACGCAGCCTTGAGCCTTTCACATAAACAAAGGATGGGCAGAACCCCTTTACACAAGAGAAGTCTTTATTACAGGAAGACTGATTGATACGGCGCTTTTCGCCAAACACTGTCTCAACGGGCTCAACAGAAAGACAGTTGGACTGCACAGAACAATCACCGCAGCCTTCACAAACACGATCATTGATAAACACGCGCAGATCCGGATCAGGGTACAAGCCTCTCTTCCGGCGGC
This sequence comes from uncultured Pseudovibrio sp., assembly GCA_947502585.1. Lineage (GTDB taxonomy): Bacteria > Pseudomonadota > Alphaproteobacteria > Rhizobiales > Stappiaceae > Pseudovibrio. The sequence goes on along the minus strand of CANNAV010000022.1, from coordinate 2,595 downwards.
GGCGTTTTTCAGCAGCACACGTCTGATCAAACACAATCGCTGAAACACCTTTGAACTCTTTGAGTTCGTCCTGCACCGTCATCAGATCATCACGGTGATGAACACGTTCGGTAACCGCAAGATCCTGACGACCAGAATAGTCATCCGGGTTCTCGCTGAGCAAAACAATCTTCTCAACACCCTCTGCATGAAGCTGATTGAGGAGCTGAGGCACCGTAAGAGACCCATCGATCTTCTGACCACCTGTCATTGCAACAGCGTCGTTGTAAAGAATCTTGAAGGTAATTGGCACGCGAGCAGCAACAGCCTGACGGATCGACAGGATTCCAGAGTGGAAATAGGTGCCATCACCCATATTGGCAAACACATGCTCATCACGAGCAAAGTTCTCCTGTCCCACCCAGAGGGATCCTTCGCCACCCATAGCGATCTGACCATCAGTGGTCCGGCCATTTATCTCGGTCATGGCATGACAACCAATACCAGGCATCGAGCGAGACCCTTCAGGCACCACAGTCGAGGTATTGTGCGGACAACCAGAACAAAAGTAAGGTGAACGCGCTGCAAGTTCACCATTTCCCTGAGCCCACATCTGCTGACGCATCATGGAATCACCAACAGAACGCATCTCGTCATTGACGTGCTCTTTAGGCAGGAAATTCATGATCACGCGGATCATCTCATCAATGGAAAGCTCCAGAACATCCGAGAGCAAAGGCTCCCCTTGCGCGTCTTTCTTGCCAAGGATCTTCGGTTGCTGATCACTCGGCCAGTTGTAAGCAATCTCTTTGATCTGCATTTCAATGAACGCACGCTTGTGTTCAACGACAAGAATCTTTTCAACACCACGTGCAAAACTGGAAAACGCTGTTGGCTCCAGCGGGTAAGGCATGCCAACCTTATAAACCGCCAGCCCAATCTCTTTAGCGCGCTGGTCCGTGATCCCCATCAGGCGAAGGGCCTGACACAAATCACGGAATGATTTTCCTGTCGCAACCATGCCGATACGCGGCTTCTGTGCACCATAAGCAACATGATCGAGACGATTCGCCTTTGCATACGCCTGAGCTGCTGGTATGCGGATGTCGCGCAGAAGGCGCTCAGTCTCCAATCGGTTACCAAGCAAGAGCACCCGGTTCAGCTCGGCATTCTTTCGCGGGTCAAACGCAGAAGGGCATGAAAACGTCAGACGCCCTGGATCGACAGAAACAACACCAGATGCGTCCATCGTATCTGCAAGGCAAATCAATGCACTCCACAGACCTGTGTAACGGGACATCTCAAATCCGTGCAGACCAAAGTCCAGAACTTCCTGAATGTCAGCCGGATTTAGAACCGGAATTTCTGCATGTTGGAAAAAAAACTCGCTTTGGGCTGGCAATATGGACGATTTCGCCAGATGGTCATCGCCTGCAAGTGCCACAACTCCGCCATTTGGGTCGGTTCCGGAAGCACTTGCCTGACGCAGCACATCACCCGCTCTATCAACACCAGGCGCCTTCCCGTACCAGATACCGTAGACGCCATCAAAGGCAGAACCCTTGCCGTGCTGTCTGACTTTTTGCGATCCCCACACCGCTGTGGCGCCCAGCTCCTCATTCACTCCCGGCTGAAACTGAATATCAAGCGGGTCGAGAAATTGACATGATTTTTGAAGCTCCGTATCGTAACCAGCAATTGGAGAACCGCGGTATCCTGAAATAAAACCGCCTGTCTTCAACCCCTTCGCACGATCCAATCGACCGCGGTCCAACGCCAGTCGTACCAGTGCCTGAATACCGGTCAGGTAAACATTGCCTGTTTCAGCCGTGTATTTATCATGTAAGCTGATCGGTGGCACACTAACATTCATTCAACGAGTTCCTCTCCCATCATGGCTGTGGACGGTCCTCCCCGCCAAAACCAATTCCTTCGTCCTTCCCATAGTGATCCTTTTTTTACGTGCTTTCTGTGCTATCCTACAGACAAACACGTACTTAGTCGAAAAAATATTCCCAAGAGGGCACATGAGCGAAAATTCCTTACTGGACCCATCCGACATCCGAGTTCTGCGGATTCTTCAAAAAGATGCTTCCCAATCCATCGCTGATATCGCCAAAAAAGCAGGTATGAGCCAAACTCCTTGCTGGAGACGAATTAAGAAACTCAAGGAAACCGGAGTCATCAAGCAGACAGCAGCGCTGGTTGATCGCGAAGCAGTGGGGCTTGGCTTTCTCGCATATGCCTTTGTTAAGCTCTCTGTGCCCAGCCGCGAGAACATGGAAACATTCGACAGGCTAATTGGGGTCTGGCCTGAAGTTGTTACATGCGAGCGCATCACCGGCGCAGTGGACTATCTCATCAAAGTAGTCGCCACAGATATAAAGTCTTATGATGATTTTCTTCGTTTGAAACTTCTGGACAACGCTCTGGTCTCAGATGTTCAGTCCCGCATTGTAGTTTCGACAATTAAGGAAACAGTTGCGTTACCTCTTAAAGAATTTGTCAGCTAAGGTTTTTAACCCAATCTGATCAGAGTGGCGTTGATGGATTGGATGCCCCGCCCGACGGCATAAAGATATACTATGATTGTGAGAGTGAGTTTCACACCCAAAG
>CANNAV010000021.1 GCA_947502585.1 uncultured Pseudovibrio sp. | reverse complement strand
CCCGGAACGCGAAACCGGCATCACTGAAATCAGAGAGAGTGCATGAAACAAGCGGACAACTTACTTGACAAACACCGCACATAACACGAGGACAGTCCAACAGGTTCTTAAGGCGCATTTCAGAGTTTGATAACTATCCCTGAATGAAAGCCAGGTCCAATCCTTCCCCAGTAATGTTGAGAGGACGATCCGAGAGTCTGAGGGGCACATGAATTTCAGGAATAAGCTGTGCGATCAAACGTCGCCCTATCCCGAGTGGAGCAGAAGCAAAGATTGACCCGCGTGGAGTGTGTGTCACCTCCTGAACAGCCGCTTCAGCCTCTTCCATAGCTTCCAGAATTTTTCGGGCACCAGGGTAGAAAATTCTCTCTTTTTCAGTGGGTTGGATGGTTCGAGTAGAGCGATTAAACAAGCTAATGCCAAGGTGTTTTTCAAGCTCCCCGATATGGGAGGAAGCAATCGCAGGAGAAACATGCACGTCTCTTGCCCCAGCAGGCCTGCTGCCAGGTTCAAACACGCGCACGAACATTCTGACATTGCTGATGTAAGAAATTGCGTTACCTTTGAAATCCCCGTTTCTAAAAAAACATGACAGCATCAATGTAGTCTGGAGAGACGTTTTTATTGCGCCCTGAGCTGTACATAAAACATAGTTTTGCTACAGATTGTATTTCAATTTTACTCTTTTAATCATGCTATCTCTATGAGTTACTATACTTTTGAGTGCTAAATCTCCTGAAATTATATTTGAATAGTCTTTCCTGCTGGTATTCAGGAACAAATACTATGAATTCACTTGAGGATGTAACTCGCTCCGATCAATACAGGGCATTGGGCCTCAGTACCTTTGCTTTTACTATCTGCTTTGCAGTCTGGACCATTTTTTCTATCATAGGCGTGCGCATTAAGGGTGAGTTGAGCCTGTCCGATACTCAATTCGGTTTATTGGTTGCCACACCAATACTCACCGGGTCTGTGAGCCGTATTTTCCTTGGAATATGGACAGAGCAGTTCGGCGGTCGAATTATATTCCCTCTGCAGATGCTGATCACAGCAGTCTGCGTCTGGTTGCTTACCTCAGTGCACACCTACCCGGTGTTTCTCTTAGCTGCCCTGGGCCTTGGATTGGCCGGCGGTTCTTTTATTATCGGTGTGGCCTATGTTTCTCAGTGGTTTGAAAAAGAAAAACAAGGCACCGCACTTGGTATTTTTGGTGCAGGTAATGTCGGTGCAGCAGTCACTAATTTTGTAGCACCGTTTCTGGTCGTTGCTGTCGGCTGGGAAGGCACTGCGCGTGTGTATGCTGTGGTTTTAGCAATCACGGCGGTGCTGTTTTATCTGATCAGTAAGGACGACCCGGCACAACAGGAACGAAAGAAAGAAGGTAAGCAAGGGGTGTCCACGGCAGAGCAGCTTGCCCCGCTAAAGAATCTTCAGGTCTGGCGTTTCGCAACCTATTACTTCTTCGTGTTTGGTGCCTTTGTTGCGCTCGCATCGTTCCTCCCGCGGTACTACACCGGGGCCTACGGATTGGAGTTGACGACGGCTGGCGTTTTCGCTGGCTTTTATTCACTTCCCGGGTCTGTCTTCAGAGCACTGGGCGGTTGGTTGTCAGACAAATGGGGTGCGCGCTTTGTTATGTACCTCACATTTATTGTCTCCCTCTTCTGCCTCTTCCTGTTGAGCTATCCAGAAACCGCATATGTTGTAAGCGGTCTTCATGGACCAATAGAGTTTAACTTAGGCCTCGGTGTCGGCGCCTTCCTCTCTGTGACCGTAGTCCTTGGTTTTGTCATGAGCCTGGGCAAAGCCGCGGTCTACAAGCACATCCCGGTTTACTACCCTAACCATGTTGGTGCGGTGGGTGGGCTCGTAGGCATGATCGGCGGACTTGGCGGCTTCGTCCTGCCAATCGCCTTCGGAGTTCTGCTCGACTGGACTGGAGTCTGGACAGCGCCCTTCATGCTTCTCTTCATCGTCGTTGCGGTTTCAACCGTGTGGATGCACGTCGCCATCCGCAGGATGGAACGCAAGCATTACCCAGACCTGCAAGATGAAACAGATCTTTCTGATCTCCCGGAAGACCCGGTTGATGGTCCGGACGGACCAGCAGGCGGAGATAGGTATCCGTAACCAGAGAAGCCCTTTCTGGACATTCGATCCAGCGAAGGCGTCTAGCCAAAAGGAATGAATGTATGTCTGATAACAACACTCAAAAAGAGCTCACACTAACTGATTGGCGGCCGGATGATCCGGAATTCTGGGAAACCAGGGGGAAGGCGATTGCTTCCCGAAACCTATGGATTTCAGTTCCGGCCCTTTTGCTTGCCTTCTCAGTGTGGCTGGTCTGGAGTGTTGTTGTCGCAAAACTGCCCGCCATCGGCTTTGATTACACAACAGATCAGCTCTTCCTGCTGGCTGCGTTGCCGGGACTCTCCGGCGCGACACTCAGGATCTTTTATTCCTTTATGGTCCCTATCTTTGGGGGTCGCCTATGGACAACCCTGACCACAGCATCACTGCTTCTTCCCGCTCTGGGCATTGGCTATGCGGTTCAGGACCCTGGAACACCTTATAGCATCTTTTTGCTGTTAGCTTTGTTTTGCGGCTTCGGGGGCGGTAACTTTGCCTCTTCAATGGCGAACATCGCGTTCTTCTATCCAAAGAAAGAAAAAGGTAACGCGCTTGCGCTCAACGCAGGCCTTGGAAACCTTGGCGTTTCCGTCGTGCAATTTGTCGTGCCACTCGTCATAACGGCTGGTGTTTTCGGTGTGATCGGCGGTGCTCCCCAAATTCTCGAAGACGGATCCCAACTCTGGATCCAGAATGCTGGCTTTGTTTGGGTTCCATTCCTTGTCATTGCAGTGTTGGCAGCATGGTTTGGGATGAACGATATCGCTGATGCGAAGGCGAGCTTTAAAGAGCAATCCATTATCTTCTCAAGAGCGCACAACTGGATCATGTGCATTCTCTACACGGGAACTTTTGGCAGCTTCATCGGTTATTCCGCAGGCTTCCCATTGCTTATGAAAATCCAGTTTCCGGAAGTGAACGCACTCTCCTTCGCCTTCCTTGGACCCCTCGTTGGTGCACTCTCCCGCGCTGGTACAGGCTGGGTCTCTGATAAATATGGCGGTGGCCGTGTGACGTTCTGGACGTTCCTGTTCATGGCGGTCGCCGTTGTTGGCGTGCTGTTCTTCCTGTCGATCACAACAGAGCCGGGAGCTTTTTGGGGATTCTTCGCCTGCTTCATGGCATTATTCTTCCTGACAGGCGTAGGCAACGCCTCCACATTCCAGATGATCCCGACGATCATGCGCCAACAGGTAGGCCTCCTGATGCCAGAGCTGGATGCAACAGCTCACCTGCGCCAGTCAGAACGTGAAAGTGCGGCAATCATCGCCTTCACCTCTGCAATTGCAGCTTACGGTGCCTTCTTCATCCCCAAAGCCTACGGAACATCCATCGTCTACACAGGTGGACCGGATGCCGCGCTTTGGATCTTCGGCATCTTCTACGTCATCTGTCTGGTGATCACCTGGTTCTTCTACACCCGTCGTGGTGCACCCGTTCCGTGCTAAGCAAATTAAGCAAATTAAGAAAATAACGTGAAGGGCATTTCAGATGTCTCTACTACTCGATAAACTGAACTTCTTCGCAAAACATGACACTGGTACCTTCGCAAACGGGCACGGTGTTACGACCAATGAGAACCGAAACTGGGAGGACAGCTATCGCAAGCGATGGCAGCATGACAAAATCGTGCGCTCGACCCATGGTGTGAACTGTACTGGTTCCTGTTCCTGGAAGATCTACGTCAAAGGTGGGATTGTCACCTGGGAAACCCAACAGACAGACTATCCGCGCACCCGCCCGGATATCCCAAATCATGAACCTCGCGGCTGTTCCCGGGGCGCCAGTTACAGCTGGTATATGTATTCCGCAAACCGGGTGAAGCATCCTCTGATCCGTTCCCGCCTGCTCAGGTTATGGCGCAACGAGCGAACCATGAAATCTCCGGTCGCTGCATGGGCAGCCATTCAGGATGATCCTGCGAAGCGATCAGATTACCTGAAAGTGCGCGGGCACGGCGGTTTCGTGCGTGCCACCTGGGAAGAAGTCAACGAAATTATCGCAGCAGCCAATTCTTATACCACGAAGAAATGGGGACCTGACCGCGTTGTCGGCTTCTCACCAATTCCGGCTATGTCCATGATTTCTTACGCAGCTGGCACCCGCTACCTATCTCTGATCGGCGGTACCTGCATGTCGTTTTACGACTGGTACTGCGACCTCCCGCCCGCCTCGCCGCAAACATGGGGTGAGCAAACGGATGTGCCTGAATCTGCTGACTGGTACAACGCAGGTTTCCTGATGTTGTGGGGCTCTAACGTTCCCCAAACGCGCACACCTGATGCGCACTTTTACACCGAAGCGCGTTATAAAGGCACGAAGTCAGTGGTTGTCTCTCCTGATTATTCGGAGGCTGCCAAATTTTCCGATCTCTGGCTTCATCCAAAGCAAGGCACAGATACAGCACTGGCAATGGCTATGGGTCATGTCATCCTGCGTGAGTACCATTTGGATCGACAGGCGGAGTACTTTGAGGATTACTGTCGCAAATACTCCGACATGCCCCTGCTCGTTCGCCTCGTTAAAAAAGACGGCAACTATATTCCGGAACGTCTCCTACGCGCGTCCGAGTTTGCCAACAAGCTGGGTGAAGAAAATAACCCGGAATGGAAGACTGTCGCCGTGGATCGCAAATCGAAGAAGATTGTGGTCCCGCATGGCTCCATCGGCTTCCGCTGGGGTGAAAAAGGCAAGTGGAATCTTGAAGAGAGAGACGGTGCGGACAAAGATATTGATCTGGCTATGTCCTTCATTGACAAAGCTGATCATGATGAAGTTGCTGAAGTGGCTTTCCCATATTTCGGCAATCGCGAGCATGACCACTTTGCGGGAACCAGTCATGAAAGTGTGATGGTGCGCAAAGTTCCGGCGAAGAAAGTGAAACTGGTGGAAGGTGAAACGCTTGTAGCGTCTGTCTTTGATCTCTTCATCGCCAATTACGGCCTGGATCGTGGGCTGGATGATCCAAACTCTGCCATGTCTTATGATGAGGGGCTACCTTATACGCCAGCGTGGGCAGAGAAAGTCACCGGCGTTCCAAAAGATCACATCATCACGGTTGCACGCGAGTTTGCGACCAATGCCGAAAAGACCAACGGACGCTCCATGGTCATCCTCGGTGCTGGTCTGAACCACTGGTATCACATGGATATGAGCTATCGCGGCATCATCAACCTATTGGTGATGTGCGGTTGTGTTGGTCAATCGGGCGGGGGCTGGAGCCACTATGTGGGTCAGGAAAAATTGCGACCTCAAACCGGCTGGACAGCACTTGCTTTCGCTCTGGACTGGGCGCGCCCACCACGCCATATGAACTCAACTTCGTTTTTTTATGCGCATACAGATCAGTGGCGTTACGAAACACTCAAGGTAGATGAGATCCTGTCACCCACAGCCCCCGATGGGGATTGGGATGCGTCGTTGATAGACTACAATATCCGGGCAGAACGGATGGGGTGGTTGCCTTCAGCTCCACAGCTTGAGACCAACTCGCTCCAGGTCGCGAAAGCGATAGAAAACAGCGGTAAAGAAGCAAAAGACTACATTGCTCAGGAGTTAAAATCAGGCGGTCTCAAGTTGTCCTGTGAAGACCCGGACAATGAGGCCAACTGGCCGCGTAACCTCTTCATCTGGCGCTCCAATCTGCTCGGTTCTTCTGGTAAGGGCCACGAATACTTCCTCCGCCATTTGCTTGGAACGGAACACGGCGTTCTCGGCAAGGATCTGGGAGAGGAAGGCCGGCAACGTGCGAAAGAAGCCGTTTGGCATGACAATGCACCTGAAGGAAAGCTTGACCTTCTGGTTACGCTGGACTTCCGCATGTCAACCACTGCAGTCTACTCCGACATTGTGCTGCCAACAGCCACATGGTACGAAAAAAACGACCTTAACACTTCAGACATGCACCCCTTCATTCACCCGCTCGCCAGCGCAGCAGATCCCGCATGGGAAGCCCGCAGTGACTGGGAAATTTTTAAGGGTATTGCCAGGTCCTTCTCAGAGATTTCGCAGGAAGTTCTCGGCAAGGAAAAGGACGTGGTCCTTGTTCCGATCCTGCATGACACTGCTGGTGAAATTGCGCAGCCATTCGACGTAGCAGACTGGAAGAAGGGTGATATCGAGCCGCAACCCGGCAAGACAATGCCGAATGTTGTGGTTATCGAGCGCGACTATCCAAACATCTACAAGCGCTTCACAGCCCTTGGTCCGCTCATGAGTAAACTCGGCAACGGTGGAAAAGGCATCAGCTGGAACACCGAGCACGAAGTTGACTTCCTCAAGGGCCTTAATGGTGAGGTGTTGCAAGACGGTATAACCAGGGGTTTCGCCAGGATCGAAACGGATATCGATGCGAGCGAAGTGGTCTTGTCACTTGCTCCGGAAACTAATGGCGAAGTCGCTGTCAAAGCATGGGCAGCGCTCTCTGAGTTTACTGGCAGAGACCACACTCACCTTGCGGAGCCAAAGGAAGATGTGAAAATCCGTTTCCGCGATATCGTAGCCCAACCGCGCAAGATCATCTCCTCACCAACGTGGTCTGGCATTGAGTCGGAGCATGTCTGCTACAACGCAGGTTATACCAACGTGCATGAGCTGATCCCGTGGCGAACGATCTCTGGTCGTCAACAGCTCTATCAGGATCATCTTTGGATGCGTGCATTTGGTGAAGGCTTCTGCGTGTACAAGCCACCGATAGACACCAAAGGCGTCAAACCGGTGCTCGAAGATAATTCTCTCGGCAGAAAGCAGCTAGTCCTCAACTTCATCACTCCGCACCAGAAGTGGGGCATCCACTCCACCTACACCGACAACCTTTTGATGCTCACGCTCAACCGGGGTGGCCCGGTGGTCTGGATTTCAGAAGTCGATGCGCAAAAAGCCGAGATTGAAGACAATGACTGGGTTGAAGTCTTCAACATCAATGGTGCGCTCATTGCTCGTGCGGTGGTCTCTCAGCGCATGAAGGAAGGTACGATCTACATGTATCACGCCCAGGAAAAGATCGTGAATACACCGGGATCAGACCTCACCGGACAGCGTGGCGGTATCCATAACTCGGTCACCAGAACCGTTACTAAGCCAACACATATGATTGGCGGGTACGCGCAGCAATCCTACGGATTCAACTATTATGGAACGGTTGGCTCCAACCGCGATGAGTTCGTTGTGGTTCACAAACTGAAAGAAGTGAACTGGATGGAGGAACCACTGAATGACAGTGGTCAGGAGGCCGCAGAATGAAAATCCGCGCACAAGTCGGAATGGTGCTGAACCTTGATAAATGCATTGGCTGCCACACATGTTCAGTGACCTGTAAAAACGTTTGGACCAATCGGGAAGGCGTTGAATACGCCTGGTTCAACAACGTGGAAACCAAACCTGGTATTGGTTACCCCAAAAACTGGGAGAAGCAAAAGAAATGGAACGGCGGCTGGGTTCGCAAACGCAATGGCAAGATCATTCCCAGGATGGGTGCCAAATGGCGTATTCTGGCGAAGATCTTTGCTAACCCTGACCTGCCCGAAATTGACGACTACTACGAACCGTTTGATTTTGATTACGAACACCTGCAGGGCGCCCCGGAAAGCGCCCAGTTTCCAACAGCACGACCCAAATCAGCGATCACCGGAGAGCGTATAGAAAAAATCGAATGGGGACCAAACTGGGAAGAAATTCTCGGTGGTGAATTCTCCAAGCGCTCAAAGGACCACAACTTCGAGGGCATTGAGAAGGAAATCTACGGCGAGTTCGAAAACACCTTCATGATGTACCTGCCACGCCTGTGTGAGCACTGCCTCAACCCAACATGCGTTGCAGCGTGTCCATCCGGTGCCATCTACAAGCGTGAAGATGATGGTATCGTATTGATTGATCAGGAAAAATGCCGCGGCTGGCGCATGTGCGTCTCAGGATGCCCTTACAAGAAGATCTATTTCAACTGGTCTTCCGGCAAATCAGAAAAATGCATCTTCTGTTATCCGCGCATTGAAGCCGGACAGCCAACAGTCTGTTCCGAAACCTGCGTGGGCCGCATCCGCTATCTGGGTGTAATCCTGTATGATGCAGATAAGATTGAGGAAGCCGCTTCTACAAAGGATGAGAAAGATCTCTACGAAGAGCAACTGAAGGTTTTCCTTGATCCGCATGACCCAAAGGTAGTCAAACAAGCCCGCAAAGATGGTGTGCCAGAAGACTGGCTGAATGCTGCCAAAGCATCCCCAGTCTACAAGATGGCGATTGACTGGAAAGTGGCGTTTCCACTGCACCCGGAATACCGCACACTGCCGATGGTATGGTACATTCCACCACTCTCGCCAATCCAGTCAGCAGCAGAAGCTGGCAAGATCGGCTGGGACGGTGACCTGCCGGACGTCCGTTCCATGCGCATTCCGATCCGCTATCTCTCCAACCTCCTCACAGCAGGCAAAGACGAGCCCATCGTCACGGCGTTGGAGCGGATGCTCGCTATGCGCTCCTACATGCGCTCCAAGTCCGTGGAAGGCGTAGTCAACAAGACTATCGCTGAGCGTGTTGGTCTCACCTCTGAACTGATCGAAGATATGTACAAAATCATGGCGATTGCTAACTACGAGGATCGCTTCGTCATTCCAACCACACACCGCGAAGTCTCCGAGGATGCCTACGATGTTCGCGGCTCCTGTGGCTTCTCCTTCGGCAATGGATGTTCCGGCGGCAGTGATGGAACTGATCTGTTCGGTGGATCTCGTAAGAAAACCGTCGAAACACCAACTGATTTGTTTAAGGAGATGCGCGGATGATAGTCTCCTTAAAAATTCTCTCCCTCCTGCTCAATTATCCAACGCAAGAGCTTTTGGATGATCTGCCCGCACTGAAAGATGCTGTAAACTCGGACCGCATGCTCTCTGCAAAAGGTCAGAAAATGATCTGCACACTTTGCGATGATCTGGTTGGAAAAGATCTCTACGAGGTGCAGGAGCAATACGTGTTCCTGTTTGATCGGACGCGCTCACATTCACTGCACCTGTTCGAGCATGTGCACGGAGAGAGCAGGGACCGAGGGCAAGCACTGGTTGATTTGCGGGAGATGTACCTGACAAACGGGTGTGCGGTAGAAACCACAGAACTCCCGGACTACATCCCACTGTTCCTGGAATACCTCGCACATCAAAGGTTTACCGAAGCGCAGGAACTGCTTGGTCAGACAGCCCATATTTTTGAGGCCCTTCGGTTGCGGCTCAAAAAGAAAGGCTCAATCTACGCTAACGCGTTTGCTGTTGTTGCTGAAATCAGCAAGGCTACGCCTTCCAGGGAACTCCTCTCCAATATTCTTGCTGAACCCGAAGACGACCCCAATGATCTGGAAGCTATGGATCGTATTTGGCAGGAGGAGGTCGTCAGGTTTGGTGGCAATACAGGAGAAGGCAGTTGCGGTCCAGATCGCCTGAGGATGCAGATGAGAGCTGCGGACAGACGCCCGCCCGGTCCCACGAACCACAACATTCAAGGGGAGAACTAGAAATGTCTGGCTTCTTCAACACGTTGTTCTTCGGAATATATCCTTACATAGCCCTTTCGGTTTTGATTGTAGGCACAATCATTCGCTATGATCGGGAGCCTTACAGCTGGCGAGCTGGTTCCAGCCAGCTTCTCCGCCGCAAGCAATTGGTTTGGGGCTCTGTGCTCTTCCATATAGGCGTGCTGATCATCTTCTTTGGCCACTTGGTTGGGTTGCTAACCCCAATATTCCTATTTGGTATAGTTGGCATCAGTCATACTGCTAAGCAGGTTCTTGCCGTCGTCGTCGGAGGTATCGGAGGACTGATGGCGATTGTTGGCGCCGGAATGCTTATTCATCGTCGCCTGTATGATGCGCGTGTACGAGCGACCTCCAGCACAATGGATATCTTCATTATATCCCTGCTGGGATTCCAAGTTCTTCTGGGCCTTGGAACTATCCCGGTTTCTCTCATGCATCTTAACGGTGAGGAAATGGTCAAATTCATGAGCTGGGCCCAAAGCATCTTCACATTCCGTGGTGATGCAGCAACCTATGTCGCTGATGCCCCGTGGATTTTCAAGTTACACATTTTCGTAGGTCTCACGATCTTGCTCATCTTTCCGTTCTCACGGCTGGTGCACATGCTCAGCGTCCCAGCAAGATACTTATGGCGTCCCGGTTACCAGATCGTGCGTGAGCGCAACTCCACTAATTCACGCCATCCTGCCGAGTGATTTTAAATGGCCAATCTCTATACCAACCCAAATCTAAGTCAGAGTGCTGAGGAAGATGTAGATCTGCCGAGTACTAAAGTGCCTCCTGAAAGCAGGCCGATTATTAAGGGTGTGTCGGTCAATGGCGCTCAGATCTCAGAGCAGGATATTCTGGCGGAAGCCCAAAACCATCCTGCTGAGAATCCAGGTCAGGCCGTGCAAGCTGCCGCGAGAGCGTTAGCTGTCCGGGAACTGTTGTTGCAACAAGCTAAGGCCTTGAATCTTGAGGCTGCACCAGAACAGATGGAGGACGGAAGTGAGGCACCTGAAGACGCGGCAATCAGAGAGCTGATTGAGCGGGAAGTCGATATCCCGTCAGCATCCACGGATGAGTGTCTGCGCTACTACGAAAACAACAGGACCCGCTTCAGCTCAGAGCCAATCTATGAAGCCAGCCATATCCTGCTTGCAGTCGGGCCAGATCAACACACGGCCCGTAGCATCGCCAAAGCCCGCGCCCACGATCTAATCAAACTGCTTCAGGAAAAACCTGAAGCCTTTGCAGATCTGGCGAAGGAGCACTCCGCTTGCCCTTCAAAAGAAACTGGTGGAAACCTGGGCCAATTGACAAAGGGAAGCACAGTAACAGAGTTTGAAAAAGCACTCCGGTCTATGCAAGCAGGACAGATGACAAGTGAACCTGTGGAAACTAAATTCGGCTATCACATCATTTTCCTGAACAGGAAGGTTGACGGGAACACCCTGCCATTCGAACATGTCGAGGAAACCATCAGAGCATGGCTCGAAGCTGCAACCTGGTCTAAAGCAGTGTCTCAATACATCAGCATCCTGGCAGGAGCTGCCGAGCTTAAAGGTATTGATTTATTCGGTTCTGACACCCCCCTGGTTCAGTGAAATTGTAAGTACTTAGCAAGGAGTACCTTCACATCTATCGATAAACCTGGACAAGCGGTGAGCTATTAACCTCTGATATTTTCTCTTTTCTTAAATCTGACCAAGGTTATTTTGGAGCTCTTACCGTTACGTTCCCGGGATCCTGTATTCTGGAGAAAAACAATGTCGAAACTGAACTGGGGCTTTCTTGGTACAAGCTTCATCTCGCTGATAATGGCAGACGCGATACATGCGGAAGGATCTACGCGGATTCATTCCGTGGCTGGCCGATCAGAAGTGCGCCTGAAAGTGTTTGCAGAAAAGTACGATGTTGAGCATACTTTTGATGACTTTAACGAGCTGATTGAAGACAAAGCCATTGATATCATTTACATCGCTCTCCCAAACCACATTCACCATGAATACGTGATCAAGGCAGCGAATGCGGGAAAGGCAATTCTCTGCGAAAATTCGCTGTCTGTCGATATGGAAAAAACCGATCAGGCGCTGAAAGCGGTTGCTGAAAACGATGTGTTCTTCGTGGAAGGGTTGATGTACCTGAACCATCCGTATGCAGCAGCAGTTCGCGATGTGGTTGCATCTGGTGAGTTGGGTGAAATTCGGTCCATTACAGCTCAGTACTGCGCTTCTATTGCCCGGTTCGTGAACCCACACAGCAAGGGTGCACTCTACAATCTTGGCTGTTACCCAACTTCGCTGATGCATCTGCTGTTACAGACCGCCTTCCCGGCCCATATTTTTGAAAACTATAATATCTCCGCAATGGGTCGTCGTGGTGTGGACGGGAATATCTGCGAGTCCGCTGCGACATTACGGTTGAATAACGGTGTTGTCTGCCAGCTCCACACGGCGGAAGACTACGGTCTGCATGCTGGCTTTACAGTGCTTGGCTCCAGGGCAAGTCTTGTGTTGAATTCCAACCCGTGGCTACCGGATGCTGCGGGGAATATCCTCACCGTTACGCCCTACGAAAAACCGGGAGATACGCGCACAATCACGGCAGACAGCAACGCTTTCATTTATCAGGTCAGTGCGGTCCGGGAAGCGATTGTAGCTGGCAAAAAAGCGCTGGAAAGTCCTGCTCCGGGTGTGGAGGACAGCCGTCAGATCATGCATATCCTAACCGACTGGGAAGCTGCAACTGTGATTGCCTGAGCTACATGATTTGCAAGGTAAGGAGTGGGATCGCACTCCTCTGTGTAGCCTGCCACGTTTGCCAGGCCGCTCATAAACACAACAACTCCAAAATTTTTTTCAGCATTTAGTAGGAGCCCCTGTTGCCTGCTCCATGAGCAGAAGTGCCAATTTCTGCATGCTATAAGCTTGCTACGCAGGTGCAATCTGAGTAGTCAGAGCCATAAATCAGCACTTTGGAATATTTTTCAATTCACGGAAAATATTCCAAAATAATATTATTTGAAACTGTTTGACTGAAAAGTAAAATTTTATAATTTTGCTTAGTTTGGAGTGTTTTATCCTCACATGACTCAATCCACAGCCACACAGTGGCATAATAATATTTATACATTCGATAAATAATTGAATACCATAAGAAAAGTACTGTTTGATCTGCATTTATTTACGTATGTCATGCAAAAAATACTTCTAAGGCATCTGGTCATCAGCCCTTTTGTCTCTTATACAGCCATTTTTAATGCCTTAGTCCTGCTCAGGAATTTTTCATTTCAAATGCGAGATAGGGCAGATTATGGCTGCAGTCTGGTCTGCAGCCCTGCACAATTATTTTTTTCAGGGGGTGTGCATGTTTGCAACACGTTTGAACGGTTTGGTGAGGCACTATGTTCTCGCATCCGTAGCTCTTTTTGCGGCCATAATCACGGTCTGTTCGCCAGCAAAAATTTTAGCTTCTGAACCACTCAAGGTCGCAGCGATTTACACCGTTCCTGTTGAACAGCAATGGGTTGGCCGCATTCACAAAGCGCTCAGTGCAGCGGCAGAGCGCGGTGACATCGCCTATGTCTACTCCGAAAATACAGCCAACACCGATTACGAACGCGTGATGCGTGAGTATGCCGAGGCTGGTCATCGGCTCATCGTCGGTGAGGCGTTCGCAGTAGAGCGCGCAACACGCAGCGTGGCCTCTGAGTACCCTGAAACAGCCTTCCTCATGGGCTCTTCATTCCCGCCGGCTGAACCAAACTTCGCTGTATTTGACAACTTCATTCACGAGCCGTCCTATCTTTCGGGCATGATTGCAGGCGCTAAATCCAGGTCTGGCAAAATCGGTATGATCGGCGGTTTTGCCATTCCGGAAGTCAACCGCCTGATGCACGCATTCATGAATGGTGCTAAGGCAACGAACCCGGATGTGACGTTCACCGTGAACTTCATCAACTCCTGGTACGATCCGCCAAAAGCGAAGGAAACCGCTTACGCCATGATCGATGCAGGTGCTGATGTGCTATATGCCGAACGTTTCGGTGTGTCTGATGCTGCAATGGAAAAAGGCATCTTCGCGATTGGCAATGTGATCGATACGGCTTCTGACTATCCAAACACAATCCTTGCCTCTGCCATCTGGCATATGGAACCGACGGTTGATACTGCGATTGCGGCTGTAAAGGCGAATGACTTCAAGGCTGAAGACTACGGCAAGTACTCCTTCATGGGTCATGGTGGGGGGGCGTTGGTCGTCGATGAAACGCTGGTGGATGCGGAATTGCTTGGGAAGGTTAAAGCTGTCGAAGCGAGCATTCTGGATGGGTCCTTTACCGTTGACATCAACGACGAAGAACCAAAATCCTCTAATTAGCGCTGACCGGGCCGGGGGCATATCCCGGCCCGTCTTCTCCGCCTGCTGTGTGCATAACCACTTCAGTCCAAGGGTATCCCATGCCAGAAACTGAGAGCGGGCATCCGCTTTTATCTCTTCAAAACATAACCAGGATCTTTGGTGATCTGGTTGCCAACGGAAACGTCAATCTAGACCTGTATGCCGGGGAAATCGTTGCGTTGCTGGGTGAGAACGGAGCGGGGAAAACCACGCTCATGAATATCCTGTTTGGACATTATGTGGCTGATCAGGGACGTGTCATGGTTCGTCACTCCTCTGGTATTCTGGCAGATCTGGAGCCCGGCGCTCCTCAGGCAGCCCTTGAGGCGGGGATAGGTATGGTTCACCAGCACTTTACGCTGGCTGAGAACCTTACCGGCCTTGAGAACATCGTTCTGGGCACAGAAAGCCTGTTCTCATATCGCCTCAACCGCTCTAAAGCACGGGCAAAACTGCAGGAGCTGATGCAAAGCTCTGGTCTTGAAGTCGATCTGGATCAGCGTGTTTCCAGGCTTGCTGTAGGCGAACGACAGCGCGTTGAAATCCTCAAGGCGCTCTACCGCGACGCCAGAATTCTGGTGCTGGACGAACCCACTGCGGTTCTCACACCTCAGGAATCCAATAATCTTTTCATAACCTTGAAGCTTCTCGCCGCCAAAGGTATGGCGATCATCTTTATCTCCCACAAGATGGCTGAAGTCTTAAGCTCTTCTGATCGTGTTGCGGTTCTCAGAAAGGGCCGGATTGTCGCTGACCTTCCGACATCAAAGTGCGATCGCCACCAACTTGCTGAGGTGATGGTCGGGCATTCAGTCCAGGCAGCAGAACGCAAACCCGGCTATCCGGCAGGCGAAGCGCTGGTTTTTGCCGGTGTCAGTGCCGGAGATGGACGTGAGCAGATTGAGAACGTCAATCTCGCCCTCTGCAAGGGGGAAATCATCGGCCTCGCAGGTGTCTCCGGCAACGGCCAAAGCACCCTGGCAAAGGTTGTCTCCGGCCTGGAAAAACCAACGGCCGGTACCATCTCTCTCCATGGTAAACCACTCAAGCCGAATGCCGTTGCAGCGATCCGCTCAGGCATCGCCCGCATCCCGGAAGACCGTCATCATGATGGCATTGTTGGTGCCATGTCGGTGGAGGAAAACCTCGTTCTGGAAGAGATCCGAAAGCCTGCCTATCAACGCTTCGGCCTGCTCCGCTTCAACGAAATTCGCAAGCGTGCACAGGAGGCTATTAAGGCCTGCGACATTCGCTGCTCCGGCCCGCTTGCCGTCTCCCGCCTGCTCTCCGGCGGGAACATCCAAAAGATCGTCCTTGCCAGAACGCTGGACCAGCAACCCGATATCGTCCTTGCCGCCCAGCCCTCCCGTGGGCTTGATGTGAGCGCAACAGCTGACGTACACCGCCGCCTTCAGGAGGCGCGGGACAGAGGTGCCGGCGTCCTGCTCATTTCTGAGGACCTCGACGAACTCTTCCAGTTATCCGACAGAATCGCTGTAATCCATCGCGGGCATATCTGTGAGCCAGTAGAGACGGAAAAGCTGGATAAAAAACAGGTTGGTCTGATGATGGCGGGGCATTCGGCAAAAGGGGAACAAGCAGCATGATCCGGTTTGAACCTCGCAGCAATGTTTCGTCTCTCTTCTCATTGGCGCCGCCAGTTATCGCTGGAATCACCGCGCTGGTGCTGGCAGCGATCCCCATTGCAGCCGCAGGGGGAGAAGTTTTCGCCGCTTACGGGCACATATTCAAAGGCGCATTTGGTTCCAAATTCGTTTTGTCTGAGCTTCTGGCCCGCGCAACCCCGCTCATCTTCACTGGACTCGCCGTAAGTGTGGCCTTCCGCGCCAGGCTTTGGAACATTGGCGCAGAAGGCCAGCTCTATGTGGGTGCGCTGGCAGCAGTTGCCATCGGCTCCGGTGCAGTCTCCGCGCCTGCCTACATCATGATCCCGCTGATTATACTGGCAGGCATGATCGCAGGCGGCACCTTGATGCTGGTTCCAACCCTGCTGAAAACCCGCCTTGGCGCTGATGAAGTAGTCACCACCTTACTGCTCAATTTCGTCGTGCTTCTGTTTGTACAGATGATGCTGGAAGGCCCGATGAAAGACCCGATGGGCATGGGTTGGCCGCAGTCAGAACCCCTGACCAGAGCCGCCACCTTGCCCAGGATGTTTGCCCGCATGCGCATCCACTGGGGGCTGGTGATTGCCCTGGTGTCTGCGTTGATCATTTACATCATGATGAAGCGCAGCGTCTGGGGTTTTGAAATCCGCGCAACGGGAGAAAATGTCTCCGCAGCAAAACATGCAGGCATTCCGGTCACCTCCACGTTCATCAAGGTGGGATTAATCTCCGGCGGACTCGCAGGCCTTGCTGGTGTCAGTGAAGTGGCTGGTCTCAAAGGGTATTTGACTGCTGATATCTCTCCGGGGTTCGGCTATACCGGTGTTGTGGTTGCTATGCTCGCTGGTCTCTCACCCGTTGGTGTGGTTGTGGCCTCCATTTTCATTGCAGCCGTCTTTGTGGGAGCAGATAGCATGAGCCGTGCTATGGGTGTTTCCAGCTACATTGCTGATCTTGTGGTCGCCCTGTCCCTGATCTGCGTGCTGGTCTCCAGCCTGTTCGTACGCTTCAAAATTCGCTTCGCGCGGCCGAAAAAGACACCCCCTGTCGTCAAAGGGGAGGCATAAACCATGGAATATATTGATATTCTTCTCTCCGCCAACTTCTGGGCTGCAGCCATCCGCATCGCAACACCACTCATCTTTGGTGTGCTCGGCGCGTTGGTGTGCGAGCGGGCCGGTGTGCTTAATCTGGGTATCGAAGGCATTTTCGTGGTTGGCGCCATGTGCGGATGGATGGCTGTCTGGCTAGGTGCCGGCCTTTGGGGCGGTGTCCTCATCGCAGCACTTGCCGGGGCTTTCTTTGGGTTGCTCCACGGTATCCTCACCGTGCCACTTGGTCTTTCACAGCATGTCTCTGGCCTTGGCATAACCATGTTTGCCACATCGGTCAGCTACTTCGCCTACCGTACAGCCCTGCCAGATGTCTCCAGTCCACCCCGTATTGAAGCTTTTCAACCGCTTGATATTCCGGTTCTTTCAGAGCTGCCATTCATCGGCCCGGCTTTATTCCAGCAAACCCCAATGACCTTTCTGGCACTTGCGTTGGTCCTGCTGGTCAGCTACATGCTCTATCGCACCCCGCTTGGCCTCGCCATCCGGGCAGTCGGCGACAATCCATCCGCTGTTGAAGCACAAGGCCTCCCGGTGTTCGCATTGCGTATCGGTGCGATCATGGCCGGTTCTGCACTGATGGCGCTGGGCGGAGCGTTTCTCACCATGTCCGCCTTTGATGCATTCTTCTTCGGCATGATCAATGGACGCGGCTGGATCTGCATTGCACTGGTGGTGTTCGCAAGCTGGAGGCCGGGCAAGGCTTTGCTGGGCGCGCTGCTGTTTGGCGCGTTTGATGCCTTTCAGATCCGCCTGCAAAACGAGGTCGGCGCTGTGATCCCCTCTCAGGTCTTTCTGATGATCCCATACCTGCTTTCCATTGTGGCACTGGTACTGGTAGCGCGCAAGGCAGACTACCCACGTGCACTGCTGCAACCATACTTCCGTGGTCAGCGTTAAGCTAAAAGCAAGAAAGGCTACACCCATGTCTCTGGACCTCCTTGTAAAAAACTCAACTTTGACCACCGGTGAGACCGGAGTCGATATCGCGGTTAACGGCGGCGTAATCACAGCGATTGAAAAAAACATCACCGCAGAAGCAGGGCGGGTTATTGACGCACAGGGCCAGTTGGTTTCAGCACCTTTTGTTGATCCGCATTTCCATATGGACGCTACCCTTTCCCTTGGTCTGCCGAGAATGAACGAGAGCGGCACTCTGCTGGAAGGCATAAGCCTCTGGGGTGAGCTGAAGCCACGGCTCACCATCGATGCGGTTGTCGAACGTGCACTGCGTTATTGTGACCTGGCGGTCTCTCAGGGTCTGCTGGCCATCAGAACACACGTGGATGTGTGTGATGACCGCCTGCTCGGCGTGGAAGCCCTGCTGGATGTCAGGCAACGCATTGCGCCCTATATCGATTTGCAACTGGTCGCCTTCCCTCAGGACGGCTTCTACCGTTCTCCAGCAGCAGAAAACAACCTGCTCCGTGCATTGGATATGGGCGTGGATGTGGTCGGCGGCATTCCGCACTTTGAGCGCACTATGGAAGAGGGTGACCGTTCAGTGAAGGCGCTCATGGAGATCGCCGCCAAACGCGGCCTGCGTGTTGATATGCATT
The DNA here is from genome assembly GCA_947502585.1 of uncultured Pseudovibrio sp. GTDB lineage: Bacteria > Pseudomonadota > Alphaproteobacteria > Rhizobiales > Stappiaceae > Pseudovibrio. The sequence continues at coordinate 23,856 of CANNAV010000021.1, read as the reverse complement.
GCGATGAATCCGACGACCCGCTCTCCCGCCACATTGAGGCACTGACCTTTGAGACCCGGCGCCTGGGCTTGCAGGGCAAAGTGACCGGATCACACCTCACCTCCATGCATTCAATGGATAATTATTACGTCTCCAAACTGCTGCCTCTGATGGCTGAAGCCGATGTCTGCGCCATTGCTAACCCACTGATCAACATCATGCTTCAGGGGCGTCACGACACCTACCCGAAACGTCGTGGTCAAACCCGTGTGCGCGAGATGCGCGAGTACGGCATCACCGTTGGCTTCGGGCATGATTGCGTGATGGATCCCTGGTACTCGCTGGGCAACGCCGACATGCTGGAAGTGGCAGGCATGGGCTTGCACGCAGGCCAGCTCTCCAGCCGTGATGACATTCGCTATTGTTTCGAAGCGATCACCACCAACTCCGCAAAGATCATGGGGCTGGAAGGCTACGGTGTCAAAGTTGGCAGCAATGCGGACTTCGTGCTGCTGCAGGCCGAAGATGCCATAGAGGCCATCCGCATGAAGGCAACCCGCCTCGCTGTGGTCCGCCGCGGTAAGGTCCTCGCCGAAACTGCCCCGCGCATCGCCAGGCTCTCGCTGCCGGGTCGCCCAAAAACTGTGAATGCTGCGGATTACTCCCCAAATCACACCAGTCAAAACGGGGAGAACGCCCCAAAAACCACACTTGCGTTGTAATGTGCGTTCATTTGCGTTGAATGCGTTTTTCCTGCGATCTTTCGTCCCGCAGCACTCTGCGGAGTAGAGAAGTGATGCGATTTACTGTCGAGGCAGAGTTGGCAAGCGTTTGTGTAGCTGCCCTTCTGTACTGGACGAGGGGATAAATTTCTTTTTGGATACCCTTGACAGTTAAATGAGCGGGTCGCACAGAAGTACACCAGAGAAATTGCAACGACCGAAAAAGACAGAATTCCGGGTTCGACAGTGTTTCAAGACCTCCATTTTGCACAGCTCGATCCAGACAGCAGCGGTGCACAGTCTACAAAATAAGAAGCGCCTGCCAGGTGGGCAGACGCCTCCAAACCCCGGGCAAGGGAAAAGTTAACAATATCGCTGTTCTTACTGGGCGGCTTGTTTAACTTCTAAAAGGCCGAAGAGATTACGTGGATCAGCCGGTTCAGCAACTATCTCCAGCTCCTGAATGGTTTCCTCCTGCTTCACCAGGTCATAGATGTAGCGCAGGCCGGAAAAATCCTCGATGGCAAAGCCAACGGAGTCGAACAGGGTGATGTCACGCTCTGTGGTGCGCCCCTCGGCAGCGCCTGTAATCACCTCCCAAAGTTCAACAACCGGATAGTCATAGTCCAGCTGCTGAATTTCACCCTCAATACGGGTCTGCTCCGGATATTCAACAAAGATTTTGGAACGCAGCAGAATGTCCTTGTGCAACTCGGTCTTTCCAGGGCAATCACCGCCAATCGCGTTGAGGTGCACACCAGCCCCAACCATGTTGTCGGTCAAAATGGTGGCCTTTTGCTTATCAGCCGTCACTGTGGTGATGATGTCCGCACCGGTTACGGCTTCTTCAGGGCTACGGCAGATGATGATGGTAAAGCCTTTGCCGTCAAGGTTTGCCGCGCATTTCTCAGTTGCTTCCGCATCCGTATCAAACAGGCGCAAGCTGGTAATGCCCATCACGGCTTTGAACGCGAGCGCCTGAAACTCGGATTGAGCGCCATTGCCGATGATCGCCATGGTTTTGGAATCTGTGCGCGCTAGATGCCTCGCTGCCATAACGGAAGTCGCAGCAGTACGCAGTGCGGTCAGAACAGTCATCTCGGAAAGGAAGAACGGGTAGCCCGTGTCCACATCAGCAAGCATGCCGAACGCAGTCACAGTCTGCTTACCTTCTTTGGTGTTCTTTGGATGACCGTTCACATACTTGAAGCTGTACAGCTCCCCGTCACTGGTTGGCATCAGTTCGATAACACCAACTTTGGAATGGCTCGCGATGCGAGGTGTTTTGTCAAACAAAGACCAGCGGCGGTAATCTTCCTCCACATACTCGGTCATGCCTTTTAAAACAGTCTCGACACCGTGCTTGTTGACCAAATCCAAAATTTTAGAGACGCTTACGAACTGGACCATATGGGATTTCCTGGTGTTTTATTGTGGTGCATGAGGTCAGGCGCGGTTTGGCTGGTCCAGCACCTGCTTGCCAAACAAGCTGGAAACGAGATCTGCCATCAAAATCGCTGTCCGGCCACGCACATCCAGAAACGGGTTCAGCTCTACCAGCTCGACCGAGGTGACTAACTGGCTGTCGCAGAGCATCTCCATAATAAGATGCGCTTCACGAAAAGTCGCCCCTCCCGGAACAGTTGTGCCAACTGCTGGTGCAATGTCCGGGTCCAGAAAGTCAACATCAAAGCTCAGGTGCAGACGACCATTGGCAGCCTTCACACGTTCCAAAAACGCCTTGATCGGCCTGGCCACACCGTTCTCATCAATCCGGCGCATGTCGTAAGTCTCAATGCCGGTTCTCTGCAAGGCAGCCCGCTCTGCATTGTCGACGGACCTCAGGCCCATCATGCAGATATTTTCTGGCCTGACCGATGTGCTCAGCTCCGGATAATACCCCTCAAAACCGGAGAGACCACAAAAGTAAGCGGCGGGCGTGCCATGCAGATTGCCGCTGGCCGTCGTGCTGAGATTATGAAGATCAGGATGTGCATCCAGCCAAAGCACAAACTGCTCTTCGCCAGCTTCTTCAGCCGCATGAGCGATACCGCTGACAGTTCCTGCTGCCATCGAATGGTCACCGCCAAGGAAGACAGGCAAATGACCTTCACGGATTTCTGCCAGAGCAACGTCATGTAGCTTCTCAGTCCAGCTGATTGTCTCACTCAAATGGTGGACAGCGCTGTTGAAATGAACCCGGTTCCGGCTTGCCTCTGGTAAAATATTGCCCCGGTCTGTAACGGAGTAGCCCAGTGCTTCCAGAGAGTCTTGCAGTCCGGCAGTTCGCAGAGCATCCGGTCCCATCAAGCAGCCCGGAATGTTGGTTCCTGTCTGTACAGGCGCTCCGATGAGCACAACGGCTTTCTTCATTCCAACTTCCTGATTAAATCCTATTAGGCTATTATCCCTGTAGAAATGGCGGTAAAAAGCTGGCATTGTGATCAAAATGGTGGTCTTATTGACCAGTTTGGTAATCAGGATTACGCAGTTTGGATGGAATAGATCAAAAAATTATCGCGATCCTACGTAGAAATGCGCGTGCGAGTGTTTCTGATCTGGCCCTTGAGCTAAAGATCTCACGCTCGACTGTGCGCTCGCGAATGGAGCGTTTGAAATCCCTCGGCGACATTCTCGGCTACACGGTCGTGCTGCGGGGCGATGTCTTTGAGCAACCTGTCCGGGGCATTATGATGATTGAGATCGAGGGCAAGGGCACCCAGCGCATTGTCAATCACCTCAACAAGATGACCGAGGTTTCCGCCTTGCACACAACAAACGGTAAGTGGGACCTGATCCTGGAGCTGGGAACTGACACGCTTTCCCACTTCGATGATATTCTGCGTCGTATCCGTCTGATCGACGGTATCTCAGCCAGTGAGACCAATCTTCTCCTCTCCACCAAACGCACCAACGAAGCCCGCCGCAACGTAATGCTGGATTAGGTCGCTCAGCATCTGAGCCAAAGCCCCGCGAAGGGAACACACTGGTTCTTTCCCGTTACTGTTGATCAGCATGAGCACACCTTCGCTCCGTCAAAGATGTCAGAGTGCGCTGTAAGTATGTAAATGATCGAGACGTGTGCTAATGACACTCTCCATGCAGGGTCGCATCATCGGCATGCCCGCTGCAGAACGTGGTGAGATGCACCACAAGCCCATCCTGGCAGCGTAACAACCCGGCTGATTGCATCCGTAGGAATGCAGAGAAAAAAGAACCCTAAGCGCGCGCTCAGGGTTCTCAGGTTTACACTTACCCGGACTTGACGGGGGCGGGAATCTTACGCTTCTGCTGGCATAAGTGCTTGTTGCTGCCTCCTCAATTTTGCCAAGTGGTAAATGTTGATGAACACGCACACGCTGTTGAGAAAGACAACCGGATAAGCCTCAACTGCAACACCATAGATGGTGAACAGGATACAGCCCACCAAATTGATCGCACGAAGCCTCATGACGTTACCCATCAGGAGGGAAGTCATCACAGCGACTGAAGCCAGATAGCCTATAAGTTCCATGTTCTTTATGCCGCAGTCATTTCTCGTGTTGTTGCATATGCAGTTTCCAGAGCCAGCTCCATCATCTGGCTGAAGCTGCTCTGGCGTTCTTCAGAGGAGATTTCCTCAGCTGTGATCAGGTGATCGGAAACGGTCAGTACACACAGGGCTTTCACGCGGAATTCCGCAGCAATCGCAAATAATGCAGCTGCTTCCATCTCAACGGCCAGCACACCCATTTTCTGCATAGCTGGCAGCAGAGCAGGGTTGGAACCGTAAAAAAGGTCACCTGAGAGGATATTACCAAAACGCGGTGACAGGCCCAGACCATCAGCAGCGTCAGAGCATGCCTTCAGCAACTCAAAGTCAGGTGCGCCAGCATAATCGTAGCCGGCAAAGCGATCGCGGATCATTGCAGTGTCGGTGCTGGCGCTTGTCGCGACGATAAGGTCACGCAGTTTCAGCTCTTCATCAACACCGCCGCAGCTACCTATGCGAATGAGTTTTTTTACGCCGTAAAAGTTGATCAGCTCATGTGCATAGATTGAAATGGATGGCATGCCCATACCATGTGCCATAACTGAGACTGGCTTACCCTTGTATTCACCAGTAAAACCGAGCACATTACGCACGTTGGTTACTTCGCGTACATTTTCCAGATAGGTTTCTGCAATATACTTTGCGCGAAGCGGGTCGCCCGGCATGAGGACTGTTTCAGCAAAGTCTCCTGCCTGGGCGTTGATATGCGGCGTCATCAGATTCTCCTATGCAACTTGCAACGAGAACGGTAGAAAATTCTTCGGTTCAAAAACAGGACGATTGTCCGTATCTGTGAATTAAAAAATGCGAAAATGAAAATTAAATCACTCGCAGACATTGGACATAAGGAAGTATTGGAATGGATCAGAACCAGTCCGTTTCTTCTACGCCATATGGAGCCCGGAGATTACCTCCTTCGGCAAGGCCAAAACCTTGAACACCTGTACTGGATCGAGGATGGCTTCTGCACGGTGAGTTATACCGCAAGCAATGGACGACGCTTCAGTCATGGCAGATTTAATATTGAAGACCGCCTGTATGGCGAGATTGAATTTCTGACGGGCAAACCAATTCAGTTCGACATCCGCTGCGATGGCCCGGTCAGCGTGCGGTTAATCCCAATTGCAGCGCTGGAAGCTCTTTTGGTGCAACACCCCCATGTGGGTATCTGGCTCAGTCAATGTCTGGCCGACACCTATCAGGGCGTGATGGACCGGGTCACCTCGCACTTTATGTACCCGCTGGCCTACAACATTGCCAAAGACCTGCTGCTCCGTGAACTCGGCCACAGGCCACCAATCCAGTTTGAGCGCGTCTTCCGCGAAGCCGAACGCTTCGGCTGCTCAGAGCGCGTCTACCGCCGCGCTGTCAGCCAGCTCATCGAGCACGGCCTGGTCGAGAAACGTGGCCGCGACATCAAAGTCGCCAACCAGATCAAACTGGAACGCTATCTGGCAGAAGAAGAAGAGCGGTAAGGGCATACGAGATTAATCAATTCGGGCTGCAACTCCCTCGTATAAATTCGGCATGGGAGGAGCTGCTTTACACCGCCTCGGTGCCTCTGCAATGAACAACAACACCTCATGGAATGGGGAGGTGTATCCATGATGCGTTGTTGTCCTGCAGACGTTTCACAGAAAAGGTGACATTCTCGTTATTCAAGATTCAGAAAAGTGCTTCAGGTATTGCCTGTGGCACGGTCTGCGATCCGCTGGAAGATCACATCCAGCTCTTCGCCCAGCGAGATCAGATCCTCCGAGGCTGTCCCACGATAAGGCTCAAAGACAAAACCAGGGGTCTTCCATGACAGCGTCGCGAAGCCCTGACGATTTTCTGTCAGATAAAATCTGATTGGCGCTTCAATGCCAGCCTGTACACTCGCGGCCAGCATACGTCTGGCAAAGTCATTACGGAAAACGCCGATCACATAATTGCCGGGAATCTCAAAGCCATTTGCCCTGGCTCCGCCTGAGGCACTGGCCATGCTGACAACCTGCATGGCTTCTGCATGAATGGCCTTCTTCAAAGAATCCAGCAGCTCATCAGTCGCCATGGTGGTTTCAACAACACGCCAACCATTTCGCGGAAGGACTTTACCCGACTGCGCCTGTTTTGTCGTGATTTGAGCCTGGGGTGGTTGAAAAGCGGCCATAACAAACATCAATGTTCCAACAAACCCGAGCATCCCCGTCAGGAGTTTCATGGTTCAATCCTTTTCATACTGCAATGAGTTTAAAAGCGGGAGTTGAACAGGCAGTTGTGCAATCTCCTTCGATTTTAACTGGCCAGGTTTTAGTCGTTTCCGGCAGTTGGCTTCTATTTTACAAAAACAGGGGCAGGATCCATGCCCAGCTGGTGGCGGACACGGGTTCCCACAATGGAACCGGCGAAGGCGAAGACGAGCCACAGCCATCCATGCATGGACCCGGAGGTTATCCCCCCCAGATACGCTCCGATATTGCACCCATAAGCAAGGCGTGCGCCGTAACCGAGCAGGAGGCGGCCGACGATTGCAGTGCCAGCTTCGGTGAGATTAATTTTTTGCACCCTGTTGAATTTTCCGGCCAGCCCGGCTGCAATCATAGCACCGAGCACAATGCCGAAGTTCATGACGGACGTGGAATCGGCAAAGACAGATCTTTTGATCGCACCAGCCTGCCATTGCCAGTAAGGCCATGTCTCCACCGGGATGCCAATGGCGTAGAAAAACTTTTCGCCCCAGAGTGCGAAGCCGGATGTAACGCCCCATGGGCGTTGCAATAGGATGAACGTAAGTACACAAACCAACGCCAATATCAACGTACCTGGAACATGCCCCCATTGCCCCTGAAAAAAGGACGTGGTTTTGCGGGGCACTTCAAGCTCACCCCATTGTTTTTTCGCAATAAAAACCGAAATTATCGCAAAAGCGGCCAGTGGCAGAATGGTGATTAAAAGCGCCGGGACGACCCCATAGCCACGCACAAGTGAAAATGCCGGTAATCGTGGAAGAGAATTCCAGAACGGAAGATGTGCTGTGGCAATTACACTACCCAAAATGAAGAAGGCAAGGGTGATCACCATGCGTGAAGACCCGCCTCCGACCGTGAACAATATGCCTGATCCTCAGCCCCCGCCAAGCTGCATTCCCATGCCGAAAATGAACGCTCCAACAGCTGCTCCAACACCGAATGGGAAAACGAAACCAACGGTGCGTATTGGAGGAGTGGGAAACTTATCAGGCAAACCAATGAGATAAGCACGAACTGGGCTCGAAGGCCCTGCCCTCTTCGCTGGGTTACAATACGGCGCCACGCTGCTGTAAAGCCGAAGCTGGTATGGTACAGAGCAACGCCTGCAAGAGCGCCTGTCAGCGCCCCGCCAAAAACACGCCAGCCGTTGTTCTCAAGCCCCAGCAGCGCCACACCTGCCAGCGCGACCAGCGCTCCGATAACAATCACAGACTGCGGTGATTGAATCTCCTGGTCCATATTTGCTTGTTGATAGCTATTCCTATTTGCCATGAATTCGCCACGTACTTAGTCTCTCTTAAAGGCAGGACATTACACAATGGGGGCTGGCTGGAAAGTCAAGAAGCAGTGAACACTATTTCAACCTGAAAACAAGTAATTACAACAGGGCAATAGAATACAAGTATAATAGAAATAAATATCTGTAATACTAGTAATTATCAATAATAATAATATTATTATTAGCAGTAGTAGTAGTAGTAGTTTATTTTTACACTGCGTCTGTTTAACCCATGATTTCCCTGGTCAATAGAATTGCTGTTTTCTATTTCTTCATGAAGTTGAACTATATTTTCTACATAAACAAAACTTTCTGATTTTAAGCACCATTTTGTGTGTTGAACGTCATCGTCAGTTTTGAAAAGGTTCTGACCAACAGATTTCCTGGTAGACCTGTTTCGTTAGTGATGTAAATCCAATGGCTTATCTCATGAGCAATTGTGTATTTCACGAAATACCGGTCACCTCAACCACGGGTCGCATCCATGCGCATTGATGACCAGTTCGAATACACGGTAACGCTCTCCGATAAGGGTGCATTAACACACTGGAATAACACTATTCTTGCGTTTCTGGCACATAGTGCTGCAATGCCGGATCATCTTGCCAGAACGCTGAAGGCCGATCCGGACTTCGCTCTGGCACAAGCTGCACGTGGCCTGTGCTGCCTGTTGCTTGGCAGACGGGAAATGACAGCAACTGCGTTTGAAGCATATGCTATTGCTGATAAATGCCGTAAGGATATACAGATTACAGACCGGGAAGAAGCTGTTGTTGAGGCTTTGAATGACTGGCTTCAGGGTACCCCTGCCAAATGCGCAGATCGCCTTGACGAGTTGCTTCTCAAATACCCACGCGATGCATTCCTTCTGAAGCTCGTCCACGCCATTCGTTTCGTTCTCGGCCAGTCATCACGCATGCGCTCTTCGATTGAGGGTGTGATCTCGTCTTACGAAGACGACCATGTCGCAAAGGGCTATGTACACGGCTGTTACTCCTTTGCTCTGGAAGAGACTGGTGACTTTGACCGAGCAGAACGGATCGGCAAAGAAGCCGTTGCATTTCAGCATGATGATGCCTGGGGCTTGCATGCGGTTGCCCATGTACTGGACATGACCGGTCACACAGAAGAAGGTATCAAATGGCTTGATGAACAGCCAGAGGCCTGGGAACACTGCAACAACTTTGGCTATCACGTTTGGTGGCACCTTGCGCTGCTGCACCTCGATCGCGGCAATATTGAGGGTGTTTTCGAGCTCTACGATCAAAAGTTCCGTAAAGATCATACAGACGATTACCGCGATATCTCCAACGCAGCTTCTATGCTGGTCCGCCTTGAGCTTGAGGGCATCAAGGTTGGCAACCGCTGGGAAGAGCTGGCAAATATCAGCGAAAATCGCATCGAAGATTCCTGCAATGTTTTCGCGGACTTGCATTATATGCTTGCACTGCTTGGAGATAAGCGCTGCGAATCATCTGATCGCCTGCTGGCCCGGATGCACACGTTCGGTGAAGAAGACACCAATGAGATGGGTCTTGTGACCAGAACAGCTGGTTCTCCGACGGCATCTGGTTTGATGCAGTTCAGGATCGGCAATTACTTCAGCGCTTACCACCACCTCGCTGTAGCACGTCCGCTGCTGCGAACCATTGGTGGCAGCCATGCTCAGCGTGATGTGTTTGAACGCATCACAATCGAAGCTGCTTTGCGTGCTGGCCTTTGCCAGGAAGCAAAACGGATGATTGATGAGCGCACACGTCTGAGAGGCGGGCCAGACACTTATGGTGAAACCCGAATGGCTCAGGCAACGCGCATGACGGAAGCCACCGACCTCATGCAAAGTGAACACCTAAGATTCCGTATGGGATAAACAAAGGTGCAGCTTCGGGGGATATCGGAGCCGCATTTCATCTTTTATAGTTACTGGTTTCAGAGACACCGTGAATAAACACAGTATACCGCCGACCCTTATGAAAACGGCCAGCCGACCAAGAGATCCCCGCCTCGATTTTTTTCGGGGGATCGCAATGTTCATCATCTTCGTAGCCCACCTTCCTGCAAACGGGTGGAGTCTTTGGATTCCGTCGCGTTTTGGGTTCTCCGATGCAACCGAGATATTTGTATTTTGCTCTGGCATGGCCTCCGCGATTGCCTTCGGGCGCGTCTTTGAGCTGCACGGCCTGGCTTTAGGCACTGCGCGTGTTCTTTACCGGGTCTGGCAAGTTTACTGGGCCCATATCTGCCTGTTTCTCGCCGTTGCCGGGATGCTCGCCTTCCTGCAAATCAACGGCTGGACCAGTGATGATTATGTCGGGCAGCTCAACCTTTGGCACTTCTTTGAAGACCCCATCTTCCAGATGCCGGGATTGCTGACGCTTACCTACATCCCAAACTACTTTGATATTCTGCCGATGTATCTGGTGATTCTGGCGATGTTGCCGGTGATCATGGTCGCCTATTACAAGGCCGGACGAGGTGCAGTTGCTGCAATTGTCATCGTATTATGGCTAATCGCAAATTTCCGGTGGATTGATCTCCCTGCTGAACCATGGTCTGATCGCAGGTGGTTCTTCAATCCGTTTGCCTGGCAGTTGCTGTTCTTTACAGGGTTTGCGTTCATCAGGGGCTGGATTCCGGCTCCTCCAGTTAATAAGCACCTCCTGTTTTTGAGTGCTACAATCATCATCCTGACGATCCCGTTTTCTTACTACCGCATCCTCAACGACGTGCCTGAACTGCGCAAAATCGCTTTGGCCATCGGTGGTCTGACTGTGAAATCAGAGATGGGTATTCTGCGCTACATCCACTTTCTTGCTCTTGCTTATGTGTCGTGGGTGGCTGTTGGAGAAGGCGGGAAACGCCTTCTCATGGGCGGTATTAGAGGCAAAGTTGTCCGGGTCATCAAAAAAGTAGGCCAACAGTCGCTTGCAGTTTTCCTTGCCAGCCTCCTTATTGCACAAGGCATCGCAATCCTCCGCGATGAACTTGGTTTGAAAGGCACTGTCACAGGTGGCAGCATGGCAAATTTGCTTGGCTTTGCCGGTTTGATCGCCGTCGCCTATACCGTGGCATGGTTCAAAGGTGAGCCATGGCGAAAGTCTGAGGAAAAACCAGTTTCCTAGGGCCAATTGCGCATCATCTCGCACTAACGATAGCAGCCGTCGTGAGTCTCTGACAATTTCCGCATCATTTCACATCAAAACTTTCGGGTTTTGGAGTGATGCGGGTATAGATAAATTAAATTAAATATGTGCAATGCGATTTCCATGACTTAGCGGAAATATCTACAATGCAAAAGGAGGATGATAGAGAAAAAGACCTTCGCTCGAATCCCCCTTTTGGAAATGCCTTCGTCCACGTCTAACGTCTCCATCGCTTATCGCAAACTGAAACAGGCAATCCTCGAAAACCGGCTGGCCCGGGTATGCAGGTGCCGGAGCAGGAGGCGGCTACCCATCTGGAAATGAGCCGTACGCCAGTGTTTGAGGCCATGCTGATGCTGCAAAAGGACGGGCTAGTGGAAATACGCCCACGTCAGGGTATGCGCGTCCTTGCGATCACCGTCGGCGATATTTCGGATATCTACGAGATCCTTGAGGTTGTCGAGAGGCTTGCAATCCGAAAGCTCGCTGAAAACCCAATCAGCGAAAAGCAGGTGTGTGCATTTGAGGACTCCGTCACCCTGATGAATCTTTCGCTTGAGCGCGGAGACCGGGGTTTGTGGGCATCCGCTGACAAAAAATTTCACGAGGATGTTGTCAAGTTCAGTGGCAACGTGCATCTGGAGACTGTCTTCGTGCAGCTCCGGGATAGATCGCAACGGTACGTAACATGCTGTTGAAAGCGCATGGAGCACCGGTCAACTCCGCTCAGGAGCACTGGGACCTGTTGCGGTGCATCAAAGAAGGCAAAGCGGCAGAGGCTGTCGCGTTTCAAAAAAGCCTGCGCACTAAGGCAGCAGAGCAAATCTGCAAAATGATCTTTGACGTGATGAGTGGAATGGCTCCGTCAGACTAAAAGCGGAACCGAAGTCCCGCCTTCCTGGAATTTAAAATCTCAGTCTGTTTTCCAAAGGTGCCCCGGTTTTCCGGTTACATATCCGTTGGCCAGTGCGCCTGGTAACTGTTGTGTCTGCAGACGTGCCACAGCTTCAGAGCTTTTGATTTTTCCTTCAACAAGATCACGATAGATTTCGGCAATCGCAATCATATCAACGTCATGTGGTGACAAACGCAAACGACCAATGCCTTTTGTCAAAAGCTCGTCGCGGTCAAGCGTGATAGCCTGAACACTGTGAGATAGAGTCTGGATACCATTCGCTGCGAGAAACTTCTGGTCATCCAGTGTCGTCACATCCATGCCGTCAAGATCACGATCACAAATAAACTGACAGTTATCTTTGTGCAGCTTGTGAGCCCGTGCATGGTAGCAGCGACCAGAGACAGCCAGTGGCAGACGGCCAAATGCAAACAGCTCGATGGTCAGCTCTGGAAGAGCCTGCGCAATCGCTTCAACAGACTTGATCGGCAGTTCAACGGGCGGGCAGAAGGTCTCCATGCCCAGGTTCATAAGAACCTTCGCAGCCTGCTCATTATAGATATTGAGGAATGGTCCACCAACAAAAGGTTCACCAGAACGTTTGTGAACACAAGCAATATCGTTGGCTTCCACCAGCTCGCAATCTGCTGAAAGGGCGTTAATCGACTTGCGATCGCGAACGGTCACTGGCAGCGCAATGGCCGAAAAAACAACCGTTTTACCTGCGTTGGTGAGGCGCTCATAAATTTCCGGCCACACCTTGTCGTTAAACGGCATACGTTTGCCGCAAATCACTTCGCCAATATAGACGCGGTCAACCGGAGCTTCATCTGCTATACGCGCATAAAAGTCGACGAGTTTTTCGTTGGACCAGTTGAAGAAGTTAGGACCAATGGAAAGTTCGATCTTGCTCATGTTTGGTCCTTATCTCCAGATCTTTTTGTAAGCGCCGGTGGTTTCGCGTCCACCTTCAGTCATTGCGCTCAGCATCGCCGAAACTTCTTCTTCCGCGTTGCCGCCTGCATCCATGACATCAACAGCCGCACGAAAAGCCTTAACAACCTGAGATATATAGGCTTTACCGCGTTGTCGACCTTCAATCTTCACTGCGGTCACACCTGCTTTTTGGAGGCGAGGCAACAAACTTGCCGCATTCAGGCTGACAGGGTCTTCAAACAGGTAGGAGGTCTCTCCCTCTGCCTTAAAACGCCCCTTACAAAGGGTTGGGTATCCAGCAGTTTCGCCTGCACCAAAACCATCAATGGTAAAGCCGCCAAGACGAGCATAAAGATTGCTGCCATCTTCGTCGTAGGAAACGTCGCCGGGAGGAGAGCAGACGCCAGTCAGGTTTGGAGACTTGCCAGTTGCATATGAAGACAGAGCGCAGCGTCCTTCCGTCATCACACAAAGTCCGCCAAACACAAAGACTTCAGTCTCTACCGTGACCTCTTTCTGGAGCTTGACAATTTCCTCAACGGACATGACACGCGGCAGAACCACACGCTGCACACCAAAGGTATTCTGATAGAAACTGATGGATTCCGGTGTTGCAGCCGCGGCCTGTACGGACAGGTGAAGACGCAGGTCCGGATGCTTCTCTTTCGCGTAATCAAGAACCGCAATATCGGCAGCAATGATCGCATCCGCACCAGATGCAACAACAGCATCCACAGCACGCTTCCAGATGCCTGTGTCACCTGCTCTGGCAAATGTATTTACAGCCACGAGAACGTGTGAGCCATGTTTGTGGGCAAGGCGAACTCCGGCATTCAGCTCTTTTTCAGAGAAGTTGAGACCGGGGAAATTACGTGCGTTGGTTTCGTTGCGCAAACCGCAATAAATGCTGTGTGCGCCCGCTTCAGCGGCGGCTTTAAGAGCAGCTGGTGTACCGGCTGGGCAAACAAGCTCCAGCGAGGGATTATTATCGTTGTGCTGTCCAAGCATAAAATACCTTCCAGAAAATAACAGAGGGAACCACCGGGTCGCGCAGGGCTCCCTCACCCTGCAGCAGCAATCAGGAAGTGGCAGTTGGTGCGTCGAGTAGTCGGCGCAGATGACCTAATGTTTTGTTGGTTGCTCCGTCCACGACCTCACGTGGGCGGCCATTAAAACCAAGGAACTCGGCAGGGGAGAGGTCGGCTTCTTCCATAGTATTGCGAAGTGCGAGTACAGCGTCCGTATCGCCCTCGATCACCAGATCGCGGGTAAAGAAAACGGCATCACCATCATAGGTGCCATCAACCAGTCCCAGCAGGACGATGAGTGGTCCTGAAATACGCGCAGCGCCTTCAGGCGCATCTTTGCGCCTGAACATCTCAACCGTTGCATGTTCCCCATTCGGGATCAGGCGAAAGACGTGCGGGATATCAATCGGGTCGATAATGAAATGTGTGCGTTTGTAGGTGCCCAAACGCTCAAAGAGGTCTGTGCGGGTATGAGCAAGCCGACGCACCGCCCGTGTCAGAGCAAAGCCAAGCGGAGGAACCGGCAAAATGCCGAGAGCTTTTTGCAGGGCAGGAGGAAACAGACCTCGTTCCGGTTTAAAAAACATACTTTATTCTCCACTGATCAGTATCCTCTCCTATTAATCTTGGCGGAACTCATCATTGATGGAGGTCAAGGACCAGCGCGACAACACCCTTCAAATCTGTGTTAATCCGGTGAACTGATCTCAGGTTCACCCAGTAAGCTGGAAATGGAATGTATTGGCGCACAGAGAAAAAGTTTGAAACACTCTCCAGCTTTTTGAAAGTTTTGGAAGCTCAGCAAGATCTCGTGAGAGTTACGGCGCCGGTCTCAGCTCAGTTTGAAGCGACGGAAATCCATCGCCAGGTGCTTGAGCAGGGCGGCCCTGTACTCCAGTTTGATAACACGATCACATGTTCGGGAGCACACAGCAATATACCGCTCCTGACCAATTTGTTCGGTACACGCGCGCGCGTTGCTCTTGGCCTTGGCTGTGCCCCGGATGAGCTTCCAGCCTTAGGTGAGCTCCTGGCTTGTCTCCGTTCGCCGCAACCACCCAGGGGCCTGAAAGGCTTCATCGACGCTCTGCCTGTTGCCAAAGCTGCATGGACTTCTCGCCCAAAATGCTTGCGGTCCTCCCCTCTGACAGACATGCCGGTTGATTTGGAACAGTTCCCTGTTCAGATTTGTTGGCCAAACGATGCTGGCCCACTGATCACATGGGGCATCGTCATTACGCGTCCACCTGGCAAAGATGATCCCTCCCGGTACAATCTCGGTATTTACCGTGCTCAGGTCCTCGGCAAAGACAAAGCAGTCCTGCGTTGGCTTGCCATGCGCGGTGGCGCCGCTCATCACCGCCTCTGGCAGGCGCAAGGTGAGCGTATGCCGGTAGCCGTTGTGATTGGCGCAGACCCTGCAACAATTTTATCAGCGGTCATCCCAACACCCTCCGATATCAGTGAACTTATGATTTCCGGCGTGTTGTCCGGCGGAAGGCCGGAGCTGATTCCATGCAAGCACGTAGACCTGCATGTGCCTGCATCCTCTGAGATTGTTCTGGAAGGCTTTGCAGAGCCGGTAGAAACAGCCGAGGAAGGTCCATTTGGAGACCATACCGGCTACTACAACGACCCTGATCACTTTCCTGTTTTCAAAGTATCGGGTATCCGTGCCCGTAAGGACCCAGTCTACATGAGCACTTTCACCGGCAGAGCACCAGATGAGCCCGCAGTCCTGTCTGAAACTATGAACGATGTTTTCCTGCCATTGCTGAAACAGCAAATACCGGAGGTTGTCGATCTGTGGTTGCCACCAGAGGCGTGCTCCTACAGGATTGCTGTTTTGAAGATTAAGAAAAGCTATCCCGGTCAGGCCCGCCGCGTCATGATGGGCATGTGGTCATTGTTGCCTCAGTTTACCATGACAAAGCTGATCATTACCGTTGACGAAGATATAGACTGCAGAAGCTGGAGCGATGTGATGTGGGCTGTCGCAACCCGCATGGACCCGTCTCGCGATCTCGTTGTTCTGGACCGTACACCAGTTGATACTCTGGACTTCGCGTCTGGTATGGAAGGGCTGGGCGGCAAACTCGGTCTTGATGCGACAACCAAAATCGGGTCTGAAACACGTACTGACTGGCCTGAAGTGATGCGCATGCCCGAGGAACTGACTAAGAAAGTAAAAGATCGTTGGGAAGAGCTATTCCCCGGAGGTCTTCCGGAAAAGTTAAGCTCCGAAAAAACAGACAACGAACATCTGAAGGATGCTATCATTCCTTCAAAGATTGGGAACTCTTCTGAAGGAAGTGAGTAATCTGCATGACCAGGCGCATCATTGTTGGGGTATCTGGAGCATCAGGGGCTCAGCTCGCACTGAAAACGCTGGAAATATTGAAATCTCAGAGCGTGGAAACGCATCTGGTGCATTCAAAAGGGGCCGTTGCATCGGTTCAGCATGAGCTTGGCAAGAATGGTCTCGAGCAGCTAAAAGCGCTTGCATCCATCACTTACGCGCCTGACGAGATGACATCCGCCATTGCAAGCGGTTCGTTCCATACAGACGGAATGATCATCACTCCATGCTCTATGCGTACACTATCAGGCGTCGCCTATTCTTTTTCAGATAATCTACTTACACGTGCTGCTGATGTTGTGCTCAAAGAGCGCCGCAAACTGGTCCTCGTTCCGCGCGAGACACCTCTGCATGAGGGACATTTGGAGGCTATGCTCAAAGTGACTCGGATGGGTGGAATTATCGCGCTGCCAGTGCCTCCATTTTATGCAGATATGCAAAACAAAGAAGATATTCTCAAAGAAATTGCTGCCCGGGGTGTAAATACACTGGGAATTGATCCGGGTATGAACATGACTAAATGGCAATAAAAATATCTGAGGTAATTTTACTTAGGTATCATGAAAATTTAACGTCCGCTTTGCAACTTAGGTTTGTTGTCCATAGCGACCTTTATCTCGGTAATGGCTGGATAATATATATGTATTTTTATATAATTAAACTAAGTTCGAAAATATATATACTCTGTGTTTTAAGCGCCCTCTCTGGTTTGACCGCATTGTATTTTCGGCTCTTTTTCTGGTGTTAGCGCCATGTCAAAAACGAAAACTGCATCATTCACTCCGGATATCTCTAATACCGGACTTTGCAAAGTTCAGGTTACAATTGGACCGGAAGCCCAGCGGACCAATTTATAAATTTACTGATATCGCCAAGCTTACCAGACGAATAAGCCCTGCGATTGCCCTTCTGCAGGCAGCGAAACATGAACAGCTGAGTAAACCGGGTGGGCATACCGGGAGGCGAAAGATGGCGAGAACATCACTTGCAGAGTGCCGAAATTCAGGTCTTCCAGCTCAACTGCACAAAAAACGACCTTCTCTAAGTCGGTGCAATTTGCCAACATAGTTCTTACGACGAGTATAATATGTCGAGGAATATATGAAAACGATTGGCTTATTAGGAGGAATGAGCTGGGAGAGCACAGCCACCTATTACAGGCTGATTAATCAGCAAACGCGTTTGCGGCTTGGTGGACTTCACTCTGCTGAGCTCGTCTTATGGTCATTTGATTTTTCTCAGATCGAGTTGCTTATTGCACACGGAGAGTGGGAAGAAGCGGGTAGTTTGCTAAAACAGGCAGCGCTGAAATTAGAAAGTGCCGGAGCTGATTGCATTGTGATCTGTGCGAACACAATGCACAAAGTTGCCTCCTGCATCCAGGATGGTTTGACTATCCCATTCATTCATATTGCAGAAACAACTGCGAGTGCTATTCAAAAGATAAAAAGCAGAAAACCCCTTTTGCTTGCAACACGCTACATCATGGAACAGGATTTTTACATCCGGCGATTGCAGGATAGCCACGGATTATCTGTAGTGATCCCTGACAGTGGTGGGCAAGTCGTCGTTCATGATATCGCCTATAATGAGTTGTGTCGGGGCCAGATTAATGAGGATTCTCGCCGCACACTCTTGCAGATAGTCAGAAAAGCACAGGATCAGGGTGCAGATAGTGTCATTCTGGCGTGCACAGAGCTTGGATTGTTGGTGGGTCAGGAGGATATTTCAGCTCCGGTCATTGATAGCACCACAGAACATGTGCGCGGAATTCTGGACTTTGCATTGAATATGAGCGGCAAGTTGAAGAGCTAGTCTGATCAGCGGAAATTTGTCCGCTTCAGGAGGGAAAATAATGAAAAAACTATGGGCCTTTGCCTTACTGGCAGCAGGGCTTGCTTTACCTGCGCAAGCACAGGAGGCGGCAGACAGTGTCGCTCCGGAAATGGCAAGTGGAAACACCGGCAGGCAGCTGGTAACGGCCAAAAAATTTATGGTAGTTGCTGCAAACCCTCATGCCTCTCAGGCAGGTTTTGATGTGCTGAAAGCTGGCGGTAATGCAATTGATGCGATGGTTGCTGTGCAGCTCACGTTAGGACTGGTTGAACCACAATCTTCCGGGATCGGTGGCGGTGCTTTCCTCGTTTATTATGACGCTGAAGCAGGCAAGCTGACCACATATGATGGTCGTGAAACTGCACCTGCCTCTGCGACGCCAGAACTGTTTCAGAACGAAAACGGCGAACCGCTCAAGTTTTATGATGCAGTTGTTGGCGGCCTCTCCGTCGGAACGCCCGGTACTGTAAAGCTGTTGTATGATACGCATTCAAAACTGGGTTCTCTGCCATGGGCGGATCTGGTTGCACCCGCCATTAAACTGGCAACAGACGGCTTTAAGGTTTCTCCACGCCTGAATGCTTTGATTACAGCAGATCAGGAGCGCCTCTCCCGCTTTGAGACAACAAAGAACTATTTCCTGCCAGGTGGAACGCCGCTTCCTGTTGGCCACTTGCTCAAAAACCCGGAGTATGCAGCGACACTGACTGCAATTTCTCAAAATGGAGCGGACGGCTTCTATTCTGGAGATATTGCAAAGTCTGTCGTTGATACTGTTCAGTCCGCTAAGGGTAATCCGGGTAAGCTGGCTCTTGAAGATCTGGCAAACTACAAAATCAAAGAGCGTACCGCAGTGTGTGCGAAGTACCGCGTTTATGAAGTCTGCGGTATGGGCCCTCCATCCTCAGGTGCTCTGACTGTTGGTCAGATTCTCGGTCAGCTCAACAGCTATGATCTGCCATCAATGAACTCAGGTGACCCGAATGCATGGCGCTTGATTGGTGATGCCTCTCGTCTCGCCTTTGCTGATCGTGGTCGCTATATGGCAGACAGTGATTATGTGCCAATGCCAACCAAAGGACTCATTGCTCCTGCTTATCTGAAAGAACGCGGCGAGCTTTTAAGTGGCGATAAAGCACTTTCAAAAGAGCAAGTGGCACCGGGAAACCCAACCTGGGATCATGCCATGTTGCTGGCCGATGATGAGAGTATCGAACTGCCATCAACCAGTCACTTCTCAATAGTGGATGCGAACGGCAATGTTGTTTCTATGACAACCACCATTGAGAACGGCTTTGGTTCACGCCTGATGACCAATGGCTTCCTGCTCAACAACGAACTGACAGACTTCTCATTCCCTACGCATAGTGATGGAGTGCCGATTGCAAACCGTGTCGAGCCTGGCAAGCGCCCACGCTCCTCCATGTCGCCGACAATTGTGATGAAGGATGACAAACCATTCGTTGTCGTTGGGTCTCCAGGCGGCAGCCGCATCATTGGCTATGTAGCCACAACATTGGTCGCGAACCTGGACTGGAGCATGAACATTCAGGAAGCGATCTCCATGCCACATCTGATTAACCGCTTCGGCACCTATGACCTTGAAAAGGGTACCGCCGCCGAAAAGCTACAGCCAGCTCTGGATGCAATGGGTTATAAAACCAACATTCGCGATCTCAACTCCGGCCTTCATGGAATTGTGATTACTGCAGATGGCCTGCAGGGTGGCGTAGATCCGCGCCGCGAAGGTCTTGCTCTGGGTGAGTAAAGTCCAGCGTTCCGTTTGATTGAATTCAATCAATGGTAAGAATGCGTTCTAAATTCTTTCTAACAAAACCGGGGTTCGGGAAATCAGCATAACTGCCTCCTGAGCCTCTCTTTGGTTGAGCGTAGTGTGCGCAGCAGAAGTTCCATATATAAGAGCACGCAGGGGACTCCTGCCCTTTGATGACTATCGTCAGCTCTGACTGTAACTTTATGATGCGAGAGAATAGACTCGCTTGCCATCAACATAAGTTGCTGCAATTGCACGATCATCGCCAAGGATCATTTGAATGAACAGCTGCTCAATCACGTTATTGGCGTAAGACATGCGGTGGCGGATAAGCGGGGTTGAGAGCGGATCGATGACGGCAAAGTCAGCTTCCATGCCCACTTTGATGTTGCCGATTCTGTCTTCCTGACAGAGCGATTTAGCCGAACCGACTGTCGCCAGATAATAGGCTTGTACAGGATGCAGAGAGTTTCCTTGCAGCTGTGCAATCTCATAGGCAGTGCGCATGGTGGTCAGCATGGAAAAGCTCGAACCGCCCCCCACATCGGTTGCCAGGCCCACACGGATCGGCTGATGTGTATAATGCGAGCCACGCACATTAAACAGGCCTGAGCCAATAAAGGTGTTCGAGGTCGGGCAGTGTGCGATGGACGTACCTGTCTCATGAAGAACCGCTTTTTCACGATCATTCAGATAAATTCCGTGCCCGAGCACACAGCCTTTGCCCAGCAATCCAAAGTGTTCGTAAACACCAACGTAATCTGGATGTTCAGGATAAAGCTGTCCCACCCATTCTAACTCCTGGCGGTTCTCGGAAGTGTGAGTCTGTAGCAAAGCCTGAGGGTACTCTTTCCAGAGTGTTCCGGTTGCTTCCATTTGCCCGGGAGTAGAAGTTGGTGCAAAACGCGGAGTGATGGAGTAGAGCGCACGACCCTGCCCATGCCATTTCTCCAGTAACGCTTTGGACTGATCATAACCCGTCTGCGCTGTATCACACAGATTTTCCGGTGCATTGCGGTCCATCATGACTTTACCGGCAGCAATACGCATGTTGTATCGCGCAGCTTGTTCAAACAGTGCATCTACCGACTCGGGATGGATGGTACAGTAAACTGAAGCGCTCGTGATGCCGTTTGAAAAGCTCTGTTGCAAATACACGTCCGCAGCCCGGCGGGCGTAGTCAATGTCGCCAAATTTGGCTTCAGCCGGGAAGGTATAGGTGTTCAGCCACTCGATCAGCTGAGCACCATAGGAAGCAATAATCTCTGTCTGTGGATAATGGACATGGCAATCCACAAAGCCGGGGAGAATGAATTTGCCGCTGTGATCATAAACAACAGCATCATCCGGAAGTGTCTTCATCAACTCTGCCGCATCACCAACTGCGATGATCCTGCCGTTTTCAGTAACAACCAGCCCGTCTGACCAGTCTGTCAAAGCCTCTGCCGGATTATCGCGGAACGGATCACCGCTAAATTGAAACACATGGCCGCGAAGTGCTGTTATTGTCCTGACAGTTTTTTGCATCAGATATTACCCGGAAATTGAACCAAACAGACTTATTTAGCCCAAATTCAGGCTGGGAACGAGGGTAATCGTAATTATCCGGTAGAGACCTGTGAACAGCGTGATCCACGTAAGAGATCAGCCCCCGTCCACTGCTGCTTCATTGAGTTCAACATCAATCATCAGGTCAGCCGCAATGCCTTCCAATGCCTCAGAAACTTCTGCAGGCGAAAGGTGTGGCGGAATAATAATGCGAGCATTTGCCCGGAACATGAGATCACCACTCATAGAGCCCGGTTCAACCAGTGACTCAAGAGTTTCAATGCTCACATGAAGATCTGCGAGTACCCTGGAGACACGACTGATCATGCCAGGCTGATCCTGTCCCAGAATATGAAGAAGCGCATGAGCACCTGCTGGTGCATCACCTGTATTGTTCTCGTGAGTGCCAATGGTAAGCCCCACGGATTCAAGCCTGGTCAGAGCTGCCGAAAGTTCTGTTGCCTGTGCCTTTTCAACATGCACACGAACAATACCCGCAAACTGGCCTCCCAGACGAGAGAGGGAACTGTCGATCCAGTTCGCTTTGTGATCAGCAACTACCTTAGAAACTTCACCAACCAGACCTGGGCGGTCATCAGCAACGACGGTGAGGACAAGCTCTTTTTTCATAATGCATCTCCACAAAATCGACCCCTGTGATAGGATGGAGCCCTGTCTTTAATAGCAATGCCAGATGCAGGTGTAAGTCAAACACTTCGATCAAGTTCCCCGTATTTTTGCACCTGATAAAACCCCGGTATCGGCTAATTGCGCAAACTATCATCTTGTTATATCCAGGGCTGCCAACCAGCTTGCACCTCGTAAAACTATGGATGCGTCCCGTAACGGAATGAAATGGGTTTCGGGGGCGCTCGGCTCAGATCGGGGGGGGTAGAATCGAAGCCCTCTGACAAAGTAATGTGTGGAGCTGCGGGCCTGTGCGCGGCTGATGTTCTGATTCGTTAGTCAATCTGAAGAGACCTTGCTTATGGTCTTTGGCCGTGGTGCGTCAGACCCGGATGCAAACTCCAACGTTGCCAGAATCACCCGTATGTTATGGGAAAGTTACGGCTTTGGTTAGCAAAAATCTGCTTTTTCGATGTAACGTTCCCACTCGTTGAACTAGGTTTAGAGCACGCTGTTAAGCTGGATTACAAGCACATTGTTGTGTTCCCACATTCCTGTTCACTGGTGTTCTTATCCAGCGTATTTACAACTTCACCGATGAAGTTGCCGCGCTCTATCCTGGTACTCGCCTCATCGCACTCACGTCAAATGGCGCTGCTCCCGGAGAGATAGCGGATCTTTTTACTGGTGAAGGGTATGGGCAAGTACCTTGACCAAACCTGGGCATCCTGGTGGCCGCAGGAAAAGTGAAGAGCTGCGTGGCTAAAGAGTGCTCTGGCAAAGCTGCCGCTCTGAATACGATCACAATTGAAGCCATCCCGATCCCTGACGCGCCTGTTTTGTCTCGTACTCTTGGTTTGCCGGATTCTGCATTCCGCCATGATGGAAAGATGGCCAAACAAAAAGTTCGGGCTGTGACACTTGCCAAGCTTATACCTGTTCCGGGGCAGACCTTACAGGATATCGGAGCACGCAGCGGCTCCATCGGTATTGAGTGGTCGCAGTCTGCAAGAAACACCGGGGCTTTTGCCATTGAGCCGCTTGAAAAACGGCATGTGTCTAATCGCGGAAATGCTGCAGCTCCCGGAACCCCAAAACTTCAGCTTATTGCAGGCAAAGGCCCGGAAGCGCTCTTTAATTTGTCGCAGCCAAATGCAATATTTGTTGGGGGTGGCCTGACATCAGCGGGTATACTCAAAACGTGCTTTGAGGCGTTGCGCTCAGGAGGTCGTGTGGTTGCCAACGCTGTAACACTGGAAGGAGAACTGGTGCTGGCCGAACGCTGGAAGAAATTCGGTGGAGAGTTAAGCCGTATAGCAACCTCCAGAGCAGATTCTATTGGCAGTCTCACGAGCTGGCGTCCGTTGATGCCGGCAACACAAGGGAGCCCGGTGAAATCATGACTGGTACGCTCTATGGCGTAGGTCCTGGACCAGGAGACCCCGAGCTTTTAACCTTAAAAGCTCACCTGCTTATTTGCTCTGCAAAGACAGTCGCCTACCCCGCAGTAGTCGGAGTGCCCACCTTGGATCGGCAAATCGCAGCATCATATATTCAAGAGGGAACCACAGAAATCCTGATTGAAATGCCGATGAAGGTTGAGCGTTTCCCTGCAAAAGAAATCTACGTCCACGCGGCAGATACGATCCCGGAAAGGTTGAAAGCCGGGGAAGGTGTAGTTGTCTTGTGTGAGGGAAATCCGTTCCTGTATGTATGGACGACTCCTGTTTGCAAGGTGTTTTTTGGTTTTGGCATGTGGTTATACCAACCTGCATAATCATTGACCTGTTATTGCCCAGTCCCGTGATGCAATTGTTTTGATCCGCCCTGTTTCAGCGATTAATCGGTTCCAGGCATGGCAACATGCATCAACAATATCTTCCCAGGTCTCAAATACCCGGTTTGAGAGATAGTTCTGGCGCAGGAATTGCCAAATGTTCTCAGTAGGGTTGAGCTCTGGCGAATAT